>JAEYYQ010000474.1 GCA_023428365.1 Pseudomonadota bacterium
CAGCGTCTGATAGCGAGTTTGGACGTTGTAGATATGTCCGCGGACTTTTAGATGTACCCGGTCGCACTCTCGGTTCCTGCCCTTCGGGTTGACCGGTTGAGTGATCGGGTAGACGTATTTGGAGAGGCAATCCGATTGGAAGGCCGTGAAGCGCGTCAGAGATGTGTGGATGCTGATATCGCTTACAGTACCGATCAGATCGCCCGCCCGATGACCACCGATGACGTTCACGCGCACACCCGCTTAGCGCGGAAGCGACCCTGCTGAAGCCTACGAGACAACAGATCGCGAGCCCACCGCAGCCATGGCAACTTCATACACTTCCGGTCAGACCCGCTCTTCGACGGCTCAGAAAACTGATGAGCCGGCTGCAAATCAGGCGGAAGCGCCGGAGCGCGACAGCCCCGTCCTCGACTTGTCTGATCAGGCGGTCAAGCGCCTCATCAAGACGGCCAAGGCGCGCGGCTACGTGACCTATGACGAGCTGAATGCCGTTCTGCCGTCCGAGGAAGTGTCCTCTGAGCAGATCGAAGACGTGATGGCCATGTTCTCGGAGATGGGCATCAATGTTGTCGAGACCGAGGAAGGCGAGGAGCCGCAGGCGGGCGACGACGCCGCGGACGAGGAAGAAGGAGGCCGCTCGCTGACCGCGCAGACGATGCCGGTCAAGTCCGAGACGCGTGCCGAGCCCGTTGAGCGCACGGACGACCCTGTCCGCATGTATCTGCGCGAGATGGGGTCGGTCGAGCTGCTGTCGCGCGAGGGCGAAATTGCCATCGCCAAGCGGATCGAGGCTGGCCGTGAGGCGATGATTGCCGGTCTGTGCGAAAGCCCGCTGACCTTCCAGGCAATCATCATTTGGCGCGACGAACTCAACGACGCCAAGATTTTGCTGCGCGATATCATTGATCTCGAAGCGACCTACGAAGGGCCGGAGGCCAAGGCGGCGCCGATGATGGTGCCCAACGAAGATGGCCCGCCGGCTGCAGCCAACGGTCCCGATGGTGCAGAAGGCCAGCCGCCGGGCGAGATCGACGACGAGGACGACTACGAGAACGCCATGTCGCTGGCGGCGATGGAAGCCGAGCTGAAGCCGAAGGTTCTGGAGACATTCGACCGCATCGCCGGCACCTACAAGCGCCTGCGTAAGCAGCAGGATAAGAACCTGGAAATGCAGGTTGCGGGCGAGCAGGGCTCGCGTCAGCACCAGAAGGCCTATGCCAAGCTGCGTGACGAAATCATCGTCGATGTGAAGAGCTTGTCGCTGAACAACAACCGTATCGAGAGCCTGGTCGAACAGCTTTACGCAATCAACAAGCGGCTCGTCGGTCTTGAGGCGCAGTTGATGCGTCTGGCTGACAGCTACGGCGTCGCGCGCCCGGACTTCATCGGCGAGTACTATGGCAACGAGCTCGATCAGACCTGGATCGAGCGGATGAACAAGTCCGGCAAGAAGGGCTGGGTCAACTTCATCAAGAATGATCGCCCGCGGATCGATGGTCTGCGCGGTGACATCCACAATCTGGCGACTGAGACCGGCCTCGAAATTCCCGAGTTCCGCCGCATCGTCAAGAGCGTGCAGAAGGGTGAGCGCGAAGCCCGGCAGGCGAAGAAGGAAATGGTCGAGGCCAACCTGCGTCTCGTCATCTCCATTGCCAAGAAGTACACGAACCGCGGTCTGCAGTTCCTGGATCTCATCCAGGAGGGCAACATCGGGCTGATGAAGGCGGTCGATAAGTTCGAGTATCGCCGCGGATACAAGTTCTCGACCTACGCGACGTGGTGGATCCGGCAGGCCATCACGCGTTCGATCGCAGATCAGGCGCGCACCATCCGTATTCCGGTGCACATGATCGAGACGATCAACAAGATCGTCCGTACGTCGCGTCAGATGCTGCATGAGATCGGCCGCGAGCCGACACCGGAAGAGCTGGCCGAGAAGCTGGCCATGCCTCTGGAGAAGGTGCGCAAGGTTCTGAAGATCGCCAAGGAGCCGATCTCTCTCGAAACGCCGATTGGCGACGAAGAGGATTCACATCTCGGCGACTTCATCGAAGACAAGAACGCGCTGCTGCCGATCGATGCGGCGATCCAGTCGAACCTGCGCGAGACGACGACCCGCGTCCTGGCTTCACTCACGCCGCGTGAGGAGCGTGTGCTTCGCATGCGCTTCGGCATCGGCATGAACACCGACCATACGCTCGAAGAAGTCGGCCAGCAGTTCTCGGTAACGCGCGAACGCATCCGCCAGATCGAAGCCAAGGCGCTGCGGAAATTGAAACATCCGAGCCGATCACGGAAGCTGCGGAGCTTCCTGGATAACTGAGCGGATCATCGAATTGAAAAAGGCCAGCTGAGAAGCTGGCCTTTTTCTTGGGAGTCCGGACCACCTGATCGAGGTCGCGATCATGGCGCAGAAGCTGGGGGAAAAAGACGCCTCGCCTAACGGCGGTCCAACTGTCCACAAGCGTCGCAGGCGCTCTCTCTTTTCGTTCGAAAGTCCCGACAAGCGCCGCATCTTTCTCGCGCGGATGGGCAAATCCGTTGTGCTCTGGTTCGCCATCATGCTGTTTGGCCTGATCGTCGGCATGGTGGGTTACGCGTGGACGGAAGGTATGAGCGTCGTCGATGCATTCGTGAACGCCGCCATGATCCTGTCCGGCATGGGTCCGGTCGACCAGCTGCATACCAATGCAGGAAAGATTTTCGCCGGCTCCTACGCCATCTTCTCCGGCCTCGTCATCGTGCTGGCGACCGGCGTCGTGTTGGCGCCGATCATTCATCACGTGCTGCACGTCTTCCACTTCGACACCGACGATAAGACGTGAGCCTGCGAAGCAGGGACTCACATTGCTTTGACGGCCGCGACGAGCTGATCGAGAGCGGTGCCCCAGCCCTCGTGGAAGCCCATGTCCTCGTGCCGCTTCCGATCGGCGGCATTCCCATGCAGCACGCGCGCTGTATATCGCGTGCCCTGGCCGGCGGGCTCGAACAAGAGGAAGGCGGTGAAGAAGCCGCAGTTCGTGCTCTCGTTGAGACCGCCCGAACGCGGGCGATAACCGGGCCCGAGCATATCGGTCCACACAAGGCGTGAGTTCACGGCAAGGTCGAGGTAACAGCCGATATTCTCGTGGTCCTGGCCCTCGGGTGAGCGCATGACGGTGCGGAACAGACCGCCGGGGCGCAGATCGATCTCGCAGTCCACAGTCGTCCACGGTTTGGGCGTGAAC
>JAEYYQ010000479.1 GCA_023428365.1 Pseudomonadota bacterium
TGCCGGTGCTCTCAGAGCACCGGCGGTGGTGCTGTCGACGAACGCACAACGAGCGATGCCGTAAGCTCGATGACGTTCGTACCGGGACGGCCGGCAATACTCGCGATCAACATCTCGGCGACCCGCTCGCCGATGACACGCGAGGGAACATGAACCGTCGTCAGCGGCGGCTCGATCTCGGCCACGATCTCCAGATCGTCGAAACCTGAGATCGAAAGGCGCTTCGGAACCTCGAAACCCAACGCCCTGGCCTCAGCCACCGCACCGACTGCGTGCAGGTCCGTCGTACACGCGACAGCGGTCGTATTAGGATTTCGCCGCATGATCGTTGCCAGTCCGGCACGTCCGTCTGGTATCGCGTAGGGCACCTCGACGACGGCTGGATTGGTCACACCAATCTCTTGCAATCGATCGATCATGCCGTGAAAACGTGCAGCAATACGATCGTTGTGCTCGGTCGGAGACGTTAACACACCGAAATTCCGATGGCCGAGTTGCGCGAGATAATCAATCATTCTGCGCCCACCATCTGCGTTATCGTATCCTACGCAATGACCGAGCGCGCGATCGACAGTATACGTGCAGACGTACGGAATACCGGCTTCATCCAGGCGGCGATAGATGTCGGGACGACGCCGATGACCAACGAGCATCAGGCCGTCGATCCCGCGTTCCATGAGCGCACGGATCTGACGTAGCTCGCTGTCGGGATCGTAGTGAGAACTTGCGATCAGCAGGGAGAAGCCCTGACTTTCCAACCGGGCCTGCAAAGCGTCGATGGCGTCTGCGAATGTTGCGACGCCGAGCGCCGGGACGATCGCACCGATGGTGTGAAACTTGCGGGCCGCCAATGCGCGGGCTGGGCCGTGCCGAACATACGCGAGCTTTTCCACGGCAGCCTCGACGCGCGCGCGGACGTCGGGACTGACTTTCTCGGGTTCATTCAATACGCGCGATACAGACGCGGTAGAAACGCCAGCCGCCTCGGCCACATCCGCCATTGTGCTCGGCGTGGCATTTCTACGAGGTATTCTGCGGCGTGTTGCGCGCGAAATTTTTGCAGCGTCCAACGTCTCCCCCTGCCCTAATTAACGTCCCAACCCTATCAATTCTTGCCAAACAGCTACCAAAGAAGGCACATTCAGCGTGTGCAACTTTAGTTGCTGTTATTTTTGTTGCGTGCCGTGATGTTAGCGCTTACAGAAGCGCGTGAATAGCAACAAGAATATCATGAGCGTCCGTCAATAGGAGGAGACGTATAATGCATCATCTGATGCGTGCGAGCCGCCGCACGCTTTTAAAACTCACAACAGCTGCAATGGCCATGACACTGCCATTTGCCGCTTCGGCACAGCAGACTGAAATCAAAGTCGGGTATATGAAAAACCCGATTCAGGATGCCTCTCTCGACATCATGGAGAAGTGGGCAAAAGCCAACAACGTGAAGCTGACCCGTGTGCCGATGGCATACAGCATCTTCATGGAAAAGGTGACCGCCACTCTCACCACCGGTGCCGACCAGTTCGACATCATCTGGCACAACGACGATTGGGGCCAGCTGTGGAAGAAGTGGGTTGAGCCGACCGACGACGTCCCCGGGATTGAAAATGTCGATCCCTGGGTCCTCGAAGCCTTCCTGAATGATGACGGCAAGCCGACGACAATTCCGATCGCGCCGACCGTTGGCACGTTCTTCTATCGCAGCGATCTGCTGCAGCCGAATGAAGTGCCGAAAACCTTCGACGAGCTGGTTTCTGTGAGCCAGCGTCTGCAGAAGGAAGGCAAGGTGAAGTGGGGCTTCGCTGGCCCGATGGCTATGAACAACACGTGGTTCACCTTCTGGTGGACGATGTGGGCCAACAAGTGCGACATCTTCAAGCCGCTGTTCGAGCGCGACTACGAAAAGCTCAAGGCGGGGAACTTCGAACCCGCGATCGCAGAACCTTGCCATCAGGAGATCGTCGAATTCTGGTGGGATGCGATCCACAAGCACAAGATCAGCCCGCCCGGTACGCCGGCTTATGCACGCAACGAATCCAACGCCATCTTCATGGCCGGCGATTCTGCGTTCACGCTGATCGACTCCGTCCACTGGGGTGAGTTCAACGATCCCAAGCGGTCGAAGATCGCCGGTAAGGTCGCTATGGCGCCGTTCCCCGTCGGTCCGCGCGCGGAAAAGCCGACGTCCTGGAAAGAAGTCTGGGGCTGGGCTATTCCGATCGGCGTTCCTGCCGAGCGCAAGAAGGTCGCGAAGGCGATGCTGTCCGCATGGATGGCCGACGAAGCTGGTCAGATCGAGATGTGGAACAAGACCGGTGGTCCTCCGCCGAACATCAAGATGTGGCCGAAGCTCCGTCAGGAAGACAAGACCTTCGACATGCTGATGAAGGCTGTGTTCGACAACAAGCCGGTTGCACACTCTGCCTACTACTTCCCTGAGTGGCCGGCCGTTCACAAAGCCTATTCGGACGTCATGATCTCTGCGGTGTCCGGAAAGCGGGAAGATATCCCGAAAGTCCTGAAGGACGGCGTCGAGAAGATCCGCGCCGCTGCCAAGGGCAACTGACACTGATGTTGCTCACCGTGTGAGCAACACCTGAGAACATGGGATCGCGGCGTATCCGCGCCGCGATCCTGTTTTTCAGGCCGCATCGTGCTCGTCACCGAGCGATGGTAATCCCCGATTTGGGCTTTTCTAATGGCATCACGCACGTTTCTTGGCCTCGACGAGAAAAAGCGATTTATGCTTTTGCTGATCTCGCCGGCCGTTATTGGTCTGGTTGCATTCCAGATCGTTCCAATTCTCGTTGGCGCTAATGCGAGTTTTCGCGATTGGTCGCTTCACGATCCGCAAAAGACGTGGGTTGGACTTAGTAACTACACTCACGTCCTGACTGACGGCGATTTTCTCACAACCGTGCTGCCGAATACCTTCGGTTTCATGTTTGCGAGTGTCGTTACGTCTCTGATTTTTGGATTGGGCGTCGCGCTTCTTCTCAATCAGAAGTTCGCCGGACGCTGGTTGGTCCAAACCATCATCCTTTTGCCGCTCATGGTCGCCCCCGTCATTGCTGCCATCATGGTGCGCTGGATGTTCAACGACCAGTTCGGGATCGTGAACGTCGTGCTAACGACGATTGGCCTCGAGCCCATCTCCTGGCTAACTCAGAAGTGGTTTGCATTCTTCACCATTTTGATCACCGATGTCTGGCTATGGACTCCGTGGTTTGCACTGCTGCTGCTCGCTGGCTTGCAGAGCCTCCCGCATGAGCCATTCGAGGCTGCCAGAATCGATGCCGCATCTCCGTGGCGGACCTTCCGTTACATCACGCTACCGATGCTGCGACCGGTGATCGTCGTCTGCGTCGTCATCCGGTCGATCGACGCGTTCCGTACCTTCGACATCGTCTGGACCATCTCCGGCGGCGGCCCTGCGCGCGCCACGGAAACGTTCAGCCTGTATGCCTATGTCGAAGCCTTCCAGTTCTTGAACTTCGGCCGCGGATCAGCCGCCGCAGTGATTGGAGCCATTATCATCGTGCTATTCGCCATGATGCTCTACCGCATCC
>JAEYYQ010000501.1 GCA_023428365.1 Pseudomonadota bacterium
AATATCCGCGTGTTAGCGGTCGGGCAGCAGATCGAAGCCCGTGAAGGCAAGAAGAATGCTGAAGGCAACGTCGCCACCCTGGAATTGACGCCGGGACCGGCAGAGTCGCTCGCGTCAGCCAACATGCGCGGTGAAATCTCGCTGGCGTTGCGCAGCATCGCTGACGTTGGCGGCGCCGTGGAACGTAAGCATGTCCGAGTTTTGCGACTGGGCGGCGGCGAAAGCCAGAACTGACTGACCGGTCTGTAGCGGTCAGAGTGTTTGAATAGTTTGCGTGTGTTGAGTGCTTGCGTCCGAGTCAAACCAGATCGGTAACTCGTCCAAAAGGCATTGATCCATGCAGTATTTTGTGAAGAAGGCTCGGGCGATGGCCCAGGCCGGCGTCGCCGGGCTTGCTGTCGCGGTGGCGTTGTTTGCTTCACACAGCGCATTTGGCGACGGATTTGGCACGTCCATGGGCCGGACGGCGCCCGCGCTCAATACCTCGCATCAGGCGGAGCTTCAGCTCTCGGCCAATGATCCGCTGCCACAAACGCGGCGCATCACGATCGGCCTGCATAAATCGATGCTGATCAATTTGCACCGCGAGCTACGCGACGTAGTCGTGTCGTCGCCGGATATCATGGATGCCGTGGTCCAGAGCTCCGACCGCGTTTATCTGATCGGCAAGAAAGTCGGACAGTCGAATGCTTTCCTATTCGATGCGCGCGGCGAGCTTATCCTGACGCTGGAGGTCATGGTCGATCATGATACGGCCGCGCTGGATTCGATGTTGCAGCGGCTTTTGCCGGGCTCGACCATCAAGTCGGAAATCCTGAACGAAACCGTCATTCTGACGGGTAGTGTCCGTAGCGCGATCGACTCCACGCGCGCATCGGATATCGCTTCCCGCTTCATTGTAGGTTCGGCCTCAGCGTCGGACGACCGGCATAAAAATAAAGTCATCAATATGCTGGCGGTTGCCGGCGAGGAGCAGGTGATGCTGCGCGTCACTGTCGCCGAAGTGCAGCGCTCTGTCCTCAAGCAGTTCGGCATCAACGTCGGCGCGATCGTCAATACCGGTAATTTCACAACGACGCTGCTTTCGGAGAACGCCCTGCCACTCTCTGCCGCGCGCGGTCTGGGAACACTGCCAATACCAGGCATTCCGACGACAGGCGATCTGGCTGGTCGCCTCGCGCTTTATAATACCGGCCCCAACGGAGCCGGTGCGCCGTTCGGCAACTCGGGTATGACCGGCGGCTGGTCCAGTGGCGGCAATGCCGTCGCCGGCGCAATCCGAGCCCTGGAGCGCGATGGCTTGCTCAAAACCCTGGCCGAACCGAATTTGACGGCTGTTTCTGGTGAAACGGCAAAGTTCCTGGCCGGCGGCGAATTCCCGATTCCGGTAGTCGATACCCAAGGTTCACTGACCGTCACCTTCAAGGAGTTCGGTGTCGGCCTGGCATTCACGCCGGTCGTTCTGTCAGAAGGCCGCATCAGCCTGAAGATCGAAACCGAGGTCAGTGAACTGACCAACCAAGGCGCCGTCACGCTCAATAACATTCAGATTCCGGCGCTGAAGAAGCGTCAAGCCAAGTCAACCGTCGAAATGCCGTCAGGTGGATCGCTGGCTTTGGCGGGATTGATCGCCGACGACGTACGCCAGAACATCGATGGGTTCCCGGGCCTCAAAGACGTTCCGGTCCTTGGCACGCTGTTCCGCAGCCGCGACTACATCAAGGAAGAAACCGAGCTGGTTGTGATCGTCACCCCGTACATGGTCAGACCCGTGGCACAGCAGAAGCTCGCCCGGCCTGGCGATGGGCTTGCTCCGGCAACGGACATGAAAGCCAACTTTCTCGGCCACCTCAATCGCATTTATGGCCGTGGCGCGCCGATGCCGGATGGCGGCCTCAAAGGCGACTACGGTTTCATCGTCGAATAGCTGCAGGCCTGGAGAGCACCTATGACACGCAACCACGATAATCCAGGCAAGGGACGCCCACGCATGCGGGCGCTCGCCATCAACCTGCCAGTCATGCTGCTTGCCGGACTGACGATTAGCGGCTGCATGCCCGAGCATCGCTCGCCCGAAGTTGCGGGCTGGGCAGTGATCGAACCCTCGCAGCGCCATCCCATTATGGTGTCCGAACAGCCAACGACGTTGCCGTTGAAGGTGCCGTATGGCTCTGCCGGTCTGACACCGATGCAGCGTGCGCAGCTGATCAATTTCTCGGAACGTTATCGCGCCAGAGATGCCGGCAACAGCAAGCTTGTCATCTTCGCCCCGACCGGGGGTCGCAACGATGTGGCCGTGATGGAAGCCGTCGCGGACATCCGTGAAATTCTGCGGGACTCAGGCTTTGATGACGCATCGGTGACGGTCGATACGTTCCCCGCGGGTGGTAATGCTCAGCCGTCGATCCGCGTCTCCTACCTCAAGTTCGTCGCCGAAGCTCCCGAGTGCGGCCAGTGGGATACCAATGTGGCGGATGACCGCTTGAACCTCGGCACGCCGAATATCGGCTGTGCGACGCAGGCAAATCTGGCGGCGATGATTTCCAATCCCGCCGATCTGCTCGGACCACGGACAATGACACCCCGTTCCAGCGAGCGCCGCGACCAGACTTGGGACAAGTACGTGAAGGGAGATTCCACGGTTGCCCGGAAGTCTGCCGACGAGCGCGTACAGGTTCAGGGTGCGAGGTAACGGAGGCGACATGAACACGCACGCGCAAATCCGTATCGAGCCTGAGCTGCAGGGTCCCGAGACCGAGGTCGATCCTGCTGACGTTTTGCAGCGGGCGCGGCCAATTCCGCGCATTTCCATTGAGGCGTTCTGCGAGCAGCCGGCAACGGCCGATGCCCTGCAAAATGCTTCCGCCGACAGGCGGCTCACGAAGGCGCACGTCACCATTCACATGGGAGGCGCGCGGGCAGCCGTCGATCATTATTCGTCAAATCAGACGCCTAATCTGATCGTCATCGAGTCGACGCTCAATCGCCACAGCATGATCAGCGAGCTCGACCGGCTGGCTGAGTCCTGCGATGCCGGCACGAAAGTCGTCGTCATCGGGCATGTGAACGACGTGCTGCTGTATCGCGAATTGCTGAAGCGGGGCGTGAGCGAATATCTCGTCGCACCGGTTTCAACCGCTCAAGTCATGGAGAGTATTTCCAATCTCTATAACGATCCGCAATCGGGTCCGGTCGGCAACGTGATGGCCTTCGTCGGCGCCAAGGGCGGCGTCGGATCTTCGACGATCTGCCATAACACTGCGTGGACGATGTCGGAGGTTCTGAAAACCAACGTCGTGATCACGGACCTCGATCTGGCGTTCGGTACGACAGGGCTCGACTTCAATCAGGATCCGGTTCAGGGCATCGCCGATGCACTGGCGAGCCCCGACCGCCTTGACGAGGTGCTTCTC
>JAEYYQ010000229.1 GCA_023428365.1 Pseudomonadota bacterium
TGGACTGCGAACTGAGAGCTGGTGTGTAGAATGCTGGCCGCAAAGGGCATGCGGGTGCAACGGCTGAGGTGGATGGGGAATATGAGAACGGCGAGCCTTCGGGCGATCGGATTCAGTCTCGGGGCGATGCTGATGCTGTCAGCTCCTGCGGCTGCGGCACAGGAATTGAGCGAGCGCTCGGTCCGCGCCTTTCTCGACTATGCGTGGTCGCTGACCCCATCCAAGTTTACCAAGCCGAATGGCCAGACCGTCGAGATCGACAAGAAGAACCGTAATTCGGTCCAGATCCCGCTGGAGACGGCGCGCGACGTGATCATGGTGGGCCGCATTACCGCTCATGCGCAGATCTGCGAGCTGGTGGAAGACCAGATCAACAATTACCGGTCCCTGATGCGGCGCGAAGAAGCCAAGAACAAGTGGTCCGAGCAGCAGCTGATCTACATCAACCAGCTTCACCTCACGACGGTGATGATGCTGACAGGCAAGATCAGGCTGGTCGAAAAGGATGGCGACAAGGATGTCGTCGTCGAAGAGGGCAAGTCACCGGTCGGCACCTGCACCGATGAGCAGCGCAAGAAGGTTCGCGACCTTATTGCGGCCTACATCAAGAGCGACCCGACCCAGAACAACACGGCCACGGTCAAGAAGTAAGCCTCGCCGGCAGCCGGTTTGGCCGTAAACGGTTGACGTGGCGCCGCAATCACCGTAGAAGCACCTCGCGCGGGCCCAAAAGGCCCGTGTTTAATTTGCGCACCCGCGGCGACGGTTCTTTGTGATCGTCGCCTGTCGGCTTGGATCACCCAGGCAGAGGAGGGGGCGCTCCATGCGGCTTTAGCCGCTATTAACCATTTGGAGTGCCTGAATGAGCAAGCGCGTTACCGCGAAGCATAAGATCGACCGTCGCCTCGGTGAGAACATCTGGGGCCGGCCGAAAAGCCCGATCAACAAGCGTGAGAGCCGTCCCGGCCAGCATGGCGAGCGCCGCGTTGGCAAGCTGTCCGACTTCGGCCAGCAGCTCCGCGCCAAGCAGAAGCTGAAGGGCTACTACGCCAACATCACAGAGCGTCAGTTCCGCCGGATCTACGCGACCGCGACCCGCCTGAAGGGCTCGACCTCCGAGCTTCTGATCGGCCTGCTGGAGCGCCGCCTCGACGCCGTTGTCTATCGCGCGAAGTTTGTGCCGACGCCGTTCGCCGCGCGCCAGTTCATCAGCCACGGCCACGTCAAGGTCAACGGCCGCCGCGTGAACATTCCCAGCTACCGCTGCAAGGTCGGTGACGTCATTGAGGTGCGTGAGAAGTCACGCCAGCTTCCGATGGTTCTGGAATCGATCAAGAGCGCCGAGCGCGACATCCCGGACTACGTCGATGCCGATCATGGCAAGATGACCGCAAAGTTCGTGCGGATCCCTGCTCTTTCCGACGTGCCGTACCCGGTCGTCATGGAACCCAACCTGGTGGTCGAGTTCTACTCGCGCTGATCCGGTTCGGTTACGCCAAAGGTTTGTAAAGGGCTGCCCTTCGGGGCGGCCCTTTCTGTTTTGTGGGGCACGATGCCCCTGCCTATCTGATCCCGATCGGCCGCGGGCGTGCTGACATCGAGTTCGCCCAGCCGTAGGCCAGCATCGTAATTACGGCCGAGGCTGCGAAGAAATAGATGCCCGGCTGTACCGAGGCTTCCGTGTATCCGGATGAGTTGACGTAGAAGATCAGCAGCGCCAGCACCATGACGTCGGTCATCGAATAGCGGCCGAGCCATTCCATCGTCGAAATCGATTTGCGGCGGAACTCCGGCGACAAGTCCGGTGATGTGACCAGCGTCAGCAAGTAAAACAGCTTCAGGAATGGGAAGAATACCGAGAACGTAAACAGCACGATGCAGAGGAAATATTCCTGATTGCTGTAGAGCGCATAGATGATCGTCGCGATCGAGTGCTGGTTGGTCCACACGTAGATGGTCGTGAAGCGAATGGCCGGCAGGATGATGCCAAGAACGAAGAACACGGTTGCGACGATAATCAGGAAGCTCAGCACGAAATTGCGCACCGCCGATGGGCCAGTCACCTCTCCTATGGGTGACGGTCGTAGCCCGCCGCCGGCAAGGCTGATGTCGGTCCGTAGCCACGCGTACGACAGGATCATCAGCACAACGGCGGCGGTGAAGAAGTAGACCCCGTACAGGCTGGCAGCGTCATAGACGCCCTGGCTCTTGATGAAGAAGATCGTCAGCGCCAGCACGAGAACATCGTGCATCGACCATTTGCCGAGCCATTCCAGCGCCTTCAGGCGACGCTGCTGGCGGCGCAGTTCCGTCACCGGCAAGGTCGAGATCAGCAGCAGATACAGCAGCTTGAAGGCCGGAAACACAATGGAGAAGGCGAGGATCGTGCCGCCGAGAAACACTTGTCCATCACGCAGCAGCACACGCACGGTCGAGAGTAGGGAATGCTCGGTCGACCAGAAGACGAAACGCGTTAGCTTGATAATGGGCAGGCTGACGCCGAGCGCGAGACAGACGCTCGCGCCGATAATCGCCAGACTCAAGAAAAATCGCCGGCCGCCGAGCGTCATGCCGCCCGCTTCCCCCTTGCTGGTCGGGGATCAGCCTAACCGATGCGACGCAGCCCGGGAACGGCAAGCCGCACCCGCTGCTGCATCAACCGCAAATCAGAAAACGAAGTGGCTTCAGGCGACAGCCGTCTTCTTGTCGTAGCCGATGCCCTTCTCGTCGAGAAGCTGCTGCAGCTCACCGTGCTGGAACATCTCGCGCACGATATCGCAGCCGCCAACGAACTCGCCCTTTACGTAGAGCTGAGGAATGGTCGGCCAGTTGCTGAACGACTTGATCCCTTCGCGGATGCCCATGTCGTCGAGCACGTTGATGTCCTTGTAGTCGACACCGACGTGACCCAGGATCTGCGCCACCTGGGCTGAGAAGCCGCACTGCGGAAATTTCGATGTGCCCTTCATGAAAAGCACGACGTCATTGGCCGCGATGGTCTTGGCGATCCAGTCGTGGACGGCTTGCTGCTCAGTCATGGAGTCCTCTCATCAAGTCAGGCGCTCAGCGGCACCTCAGCCCTAGTAGATGGGGACGAGGGGCGGCGGAAGTCAATCCTTGCGCGCTGCGGTGGTCAATGCGAGCGCATGTAGCACATCTCCCATACGGCCGCCCAGCGCCTGATAGACCATCTGGTGTTGCTGGACCCTCGTCTTGCCGGCAAAGGCCTTGGAGACGACGTGTGCGGCATAATGATCGCCGTCACCGGCCAGGTCGCGGATGCTGACGTCGGCATCCGGAAGACTGGCCTTGATCAGGCGTTCGATTTCACCGGCATCCATTGGCATAGGGCTAGGTCCGTTTCAGCAACGCTAGCCAAATTTCTCGCATGAAGACGGCACGCCTGCAAGTTGAGGGGGAGGGGTGCCGAAGACCTGATGAGGTTTCGGCACCCTCCCCATTCCATACTCGCGTGCGACCTCGGCCGCCCTAGCGTCAGCGGATCGTGCTTGGGCTGGATGCCGCAGCCGTGTCCGGCGACGGGCAGGTGCTGAAGCACGTGACCTGCCGTCCGAGCAGTTCGCCCAGCGCGCTGCTGTTCTTCGCCTGGCAGACGTGTCCGATGTACTTGCGATCGTCCATGCCGATGCCCGGGATGCCGCACGATGCTTTGAGCGCGGTCTCTGCCTGGTTCCAGAGCGTGCTGATCACGTTCTTGGTCTCGGGCCGCTGCAGGCCTTCCCAGGTCTGCGGCTTCTTCTCCTTGGCGGTCTGCACGTAGCTGGCCATGAACGCCATCATTGCCACCATGCCGTCGCGATGGCTGACAACGCCCGGCCCCTTGGGCAAAGACTGCAGCTTGTTGATCGAGTTCAGGTCGTGCGCATAGGCATTGAACTCATCCAACACGAACAAGAAATCATCGGCGGATGTCGCAGCCTTCGGCATCAGATATGTCTGCACGTAGGTGCTGTTGCGATCGAACTGAGCTGCGATCTCGCGCGGTGGATAAAATTTGCTGACAGCATGCGGACGCTTGATTGAGGCACCCGAAACGAGCGGAAAAGCAT
The DNA here is from genome assembly GCA_023428365.1 of Pseudomonadota bacterium. Taxonomy (GTDB): domain Bacteria; phylum Pseudomonadota; class Alphaproteobacteria; order Rhizobiales; family Hyphomicrobiaceae; genus ZC4RG25. The sequence continues at coordinate 4,071 of JAEYYQ010000229.1, forward strand.
CATTCTCTTCGGTCAGCATGTGGACCGTCTCATGCACGGCGGTCGCCAGACCGAGCTGGATGTCGTCGCAGGTAATCCATTGCATGAAGAATTTCTTGTCCGCCACCGCGGTGTAAATGGCATGTGCGTCAGGTGCGAGACGCTGAAGATCGCGAACAGCCTGCGGTTTGCAATTTGTTTGGGCGGAGGCTCCCGTCACCACGAAAGCGCTTGCTGCGAGAGCAGCAAAAAAAATACGTCGCATTTTGATGGTTCCCCTGGAACGTTACGCAATTACCAGGGGGCATCTAGATGGCTGAATTTGGCACAAAATAGACGAAACGCGGCAGAATGCAGATTAATCATAATAAAAACTGCGACATTTTATGTAGTTCGCAATGTCGCAACAAATATCGTGAGTAAGCGCGTTTTTGTTCGTGAAATGACGAATTTCAAATTCATTGCACGGCGGATTACCAAGCAGTCAATTGTCTCGCGAAAAAATTCAATCTAATTCGAAATGCAGTGTTGCGTACAAAAAGGCGGTCGCCTGTCACTTTTTGAAAATGCGCCGTCCGGACAAATAGAATACAGCCGAAGACGTATTTCTCCGGGAACTCACTTTGTTTGGTGACGTTAGCGTCGTTGTTTTCTAGAAGCATGGAGACATCGATATGAAGACCATCGTACGAGGCATCCTCGGAGCAACAATGCTGGCGGGTGCCCTCGCTATCGTCACCCCGGTGACGCCAGCCGCTGCACAGAGCAATGGAGCGCGCTGCGCAAACTGCGGCCCGACCACAAGCACGACCTATCGCTATCGGACCGTCAATCGCGTCACGAACTCGACGCGCTATCGCGATGTCACCAGGACGCATGTTCGTCAGCATGTGAACCGCGTTGTCACCGTGACCCGTGTGCAGCCGATCCATCGTGTCAACGTTGTGACCCGAGTGAATCATCGCACCGTCGTTCAGAACTCGACGCGTCACGTCGCTCAGACGCAGATGCTGCCGGCCCGCACCATCACCACGGCCCGGACGGTCAACATTGGCAGCCCCTGCCGCTGCTGATGATATGAGAAGCGCGATCGGAGGACGCCGCATCTGCGGCCCCTTCTTCGCGGTCACTGCGAAAACATTGATCTGTCCGTTTGGGCTGCGGCCCGCGACGGACAGATCATCCGCAATTTATGCAGTCCCGGCCATGTAATCCGGCAACCAGCCTTCGTGGATCTGGCGAAGCTTGGTCAGCGGCAAATCGCTTTCACCCTTGAGCTTCAATTCCACGCCACCGACACGGCCGACGACCCGCGCGGTTACGCCGAGCAAGCGCGCGCGTTCCGCGACGGCTTCCGCCTGCAGCGGATCGACTTCGAGAATGTAGCGGCCTTGATCTTCCCCGAACCATGCGGCGTGTGCGGGCAGCTTACCCTCGTAGGGGAACAGCTCGACGCCAAGTTCGCCGGCGAGTGCCATCTCGGCGATCGCGACCAACAATCCGCCATCGCTGACATCATGCACGGCGAGAACGCCCTGCTCGCGGATCAGCGCCCGCACCATCGTTCCGGCCTTGATTTCATCTGCGAGATCGACCGGAGGCGGAGCGCCTTCGAGCTTGCCCGTCATGATCTGCTGATAGAGCGATTGTCCGAAATGCCCCTGCTCGCGGCCAATGAGGACCAGAAGGCTGCCCTCCTTCTTCAGCGCGAGGTTCGCGGTGCGGGAAACATCGGGGACGACACCAACGCCGCCGATGGCGGGAGTTGGCGGAATGCCGACGCCGTTGGTCTCATTGTAGAGCGATACGTTGCCTGACACGACCGGATAGTCGAGCGCCTTGCAGGCCTCGGCCATGCCTTTCACGGAGCCGACGAACTGCCCCATGATTTCGGGACGCTCCGGATTGCCGAAGTTCATGTTGTCGGTGATGGCGAGTGGATCGGCGCCGACGGCTGTCAGGTTGCGCCATGTTTCGACGACCGCCTGCTTGGTCCCCATCTCCGGGTCAGCGGCGACATAGCGTGGCGTCACATCGCACACAGCGGCGATGCCTTTGCTGGTGCCGGGAATGCGCACGATCGCCGCGTCGCCACCCGGGCGTTGCACGGTATGACCGCGCACCATGTTGTCGTACTGCTCCCAGATCCAACGCCGTGAGCAAAGCGCCGGATGGCCCATCATCGTTTCGAGCGCACCGAGCAGCCCATTCGGAGCCGGAACCCATTCCGGCAGCAGCTTGCCCGGCACCTGTGTCGGAACCCAAGGGCGCTCATAAAGCGGCGCGGAATTGGCGAGCTTATCGACCGGAAGGTCGGCTTCGACATTGCCCTTGTGCGTCACGATCATGCGACCGGTATCGGTTGTATGGCCGATGACGGCGAAATCGAGCCCCCATTTACGGAAGATGGCTTCGGCCTGCGGTTCCGAGCCCGGCTTCAGCACCATGAGCATGCGCTCCTGGCTTTCCGACAGCATCATTTCGTAGGCCGTCATGTTGGCCTCGCGCTGCGGAACGTCGTCGAGATTGAGCTCGATACCGACGCCGCCCTTGTCGGCCATTTCGGAAGTCGATGAGGTCAGACCGGCGGCGCCCATGTCCTGAATGGCGATGATGACGTCCTGGGCCATCAGTTCGAGGCAGGCCTCGATGAGCAGCTTTTCGGTGAATGGGTCGCCGACCTGGACGGTGGGACGCTTTTCCTCGGACTTATCGTCGAATTCCGCTGATGCCATCGTTGCGCCGTGAATTCCGTCACGTCCGGTCTTCGAACCGACGTACACCACCGGCAAGCCGACTCCTTTGGCTGCCGAATAGAAAATCCGATCCGAGCGCGCGAGTCCGACGCACATGGCGTTGACGAGAATATTGCCGTTGTAGCCAGCATCGAAGTTCGTCTCGCCGCCGACGGTCGGCACACCAACGCTGTTGCCGTAGCCACCGATGCCAGACACGACGCCGGACACCAGATGCCGGGTCTTGGGGTGCGAGGGATCGCCGAACCGCAACGCGTTCAGATTGGCGACCGGTCGCGCGCCCATCGTGAATACGTCGCGCATGATGCCGCCGACACCTGTCGCGGCGCCCTGATACGGCTCGATGTAGCTCGGGTGGTTGTGGCTCTCCATCTTGAAGACGGCGCAATAGCCGTCGCCGAGATCCACCACGCCGGCGTTCTCGCCCGGTCCCTGAATCACTTGCGGACCAGACGTTGGGAGGGTCTTCAGCCAGAAGCGCGACGACTTGTAGGAGCAGTGCTCCGACCACATGACCGAGAAGATGCCGAGCTCGGTCAGCGAGGGCTCGCGTCCCAGAATTTCCAGGAGCCGCTCGTACTCGTCAGGTTTCAGGCCGTGCTCGGCGACAAGCTCAGGCGTGATCGGGGATTTCGCGTTGGCGTTCATGTCCGGCTGGCTCGGATTTGCAG
>JAEYYQ010000594.1 GCA_023428365.1 Pseudomonadota bacterium
CGCCAGGACTGCGCTGGCCAGCGGCTCGCTCGACATCGCCACTGTTGGTCCGCCCGATCTGCCGATCGTGCTAAGCCAGGGGCAGACGAGCATGGTTGCACTTCTCGGCGTGGGGACGCAGCCGAAATACATGGTCATCCGCAAAGGTGTGTAGGTCGAGAAGTGGAGCGATCTCAGCGGCAAACGGGTTGGTATCGCACCGGGCTCGACGGTGTGGTTCCAGTTCGCCGCGATGCTGGAAGAAGTTGGCGTTCCCTATAACTCGCTCACTCCAGTCAATATCCAGGGCGGCGGCACCAGCTTCCATATCGCGTTGCGCCGTGGCGACATCGACGTCGCCGTCATCTGGGAACCATTCGAGTCGCAGGCCGTGATGGAAGGCCTGGGTGACTTCAACAAGGAGCTCGACTACTCGAAGTCGAAGGCGGTTGGCGCCGATCTCGGGATCATCATGGCGACGACGAATGCCGTGCAGAATAAGCGTGAAGCGTTGCGGCGCTTCATCTGGGCTTATGCGAAAGCACAGAAGGACGTTACGCAAACCAAAGAGCGCTTCGCGCAAGCGATTTCGCAGTTCACGGGTATCGTGCCCGATGTTTCGGCTCGCGTTGCTGCCTATATCGAGCTGAAGCCCGATTTGTCGCTCGATCAGATGAAGCGCCAGGCTGCCGCCTTCCACAAATTCGGCGTCATCCCCAAGGATGTCAGCGGCGAACTCGACAAGTATTATCCTGCCGATCTGGTGGCAGCAGGACTCAAGGGCGGCGGTTAGCCGCCCGTGGGCAGCGATTGAAGACAGAGGGCTCCCAGACAGAGATGGAAGCTGCATCGGCTACGCCAGTCGCCCGGATGGAGGCCCGCAACAGCGGGAAAGCGCGGCGGGCGTTCGGGTCAGGCTCCCGCCTCCTGCAAATGTTGGTCGTTCCGGTGCTTCTCCTCGCGATCTGGGAGATCTCCGGGCAGGCGGGACTGTTGCCGGCCGGCATTCTGCCGTGGCCATCGCTCGCGGCAAAGGGGTGGTATGTATGGGCGTTCGGAGAACCCGGAATGGGCCTCAACCCATACATGGGCACATGGTTCTCGAACGTCTACTACTCCGCGATGCGCGTTTTCCAGGGCTACGCGCTCGCCATTCTGCTTGCCGTTCCCATCGGCACGATGATCGGCTGGAGCCCGCTGTTTGCCCGCTTCATCGATCCGACGTTGCAGGGGCTGCGGCCCGTGCCGATCACGGCTTGGCTGCCGTTCTCGATCGCTCTTTTCGGCATCAAGGACATGGGCGCGATCTCACTGATCGCGCTTGGCGCCTTCTATCCGATTGTCGTGAATAGCGCGCAGGGCGCTCGTGACGTCAACAAGAACCTCGTCCGGGCAGCCTTGATGCTCGGCGCCACCCGGATGCAATTATTCCTGCGGGTCGTTCTGCCGAGCGCCCTGCCCTCGATCTTCACCGGACTTCGCCTCGGCATCGGGGTGGCATGGACCGCGGTCATCATCGCCGAGATGGTGGCGGTGAAATCGGGTCTCGGCTATGTGCTGTGGGATGCCTACTACGTCGGCCGCATGGATATCGTGATCGCCGACATGGTATCGATCGGTGTCCTCGGCTTCCTGTCTGATCGGGTCGTTGTCTTTCTCGAAAGCTGGCTGCTCGGGTGGAAGCGGCTTCAACGCGCGTGAGGACAAGGCCGATGACGGTTCCCGCGATCCGTGTGCAAGGCGTCGACAAGATTTACGACGGCAAGCTGGCCGTACATGCCCTCAAGGACATCGACCTCACCATCGCCGAAGGCGAGTTCGTTGCCATTCTGGGTCCCAGCGGCTGCGGCAAATCCACGTTGCTCAATCTGATCGCCGGCTTCGAACAGCCGACGTCCGGCACCGTTCAAGTGTTCGGCACTGAAGTCAGCAAGCCGGGGCCTGACCGCGCCGTCGTATTCCAGGAACCCGCGCTCTTTCCCTGGATGAGCGTCTGGGAAAATGTCGTCTTCGGCCCGAAGCTGCGCGGACTTTCTTCCAGCCAGTATGCCGCGGAAGCCGAAGACTATCTTGCAACCCTCGGTCTCGGTGCATTCACCCATCATCTGCCGGACCAGCTTTCCGGTGGCATGAAGCAGCGTGTCGGCATTGCGCGAGCGCTCCTGTCTCATCCGCGGGTGATGCTGATGGACGAGCCTTTCGGAGCGCTCGATGCGCAAACGCGCATCCAGATGCAGCAACTCCTGATCGACGTCTGGGAGCAACACCGGCGCACGGTCGTTTTCATCACGCACGACATCGACGAGGCCATCCTGCTCGCTGACGTCGTCTACATCATGAGCGCCCGCCCCGGCTGCCTCAGAAATCGACTGGACGTCAATCTGGCCCGGCCTCGTAGTGTCGATCTGCTGACGGACGTCCACTTCAACGATATGCGCCGGTCGATCTTCGCACAGCTCCGCGGCTAGCCAGCGATGAGCAGTATCAACGATCCGAACGCGAAGGGACGGCATGCCATGGCACCTATATCCGCTTCTCCTGCTCTCTCGCGTCTTCGCGTTCTCGATTTGACGCGCGTGCGCGCAGGCCCGACCTGCTGCAGGGTGCTTGCCGATTTCGGAGCCGACGTGATCAAGATCGAGGCGCCGAAGGGCGTCGATCCCAACGAGGGAATCAGCGGTCCGCGCGACGGCTACGACATGATCAATCTGCACAGGAACAAGCGGTCTCTTACGCTGAACCTGAAGACGCCGGCCGGCCGCGCAGTATTCATGCGATTGGCGAAGACCGCCGATATCGTGGTCGAGAACTATCGGCCCGACGTGAAGGATCGCCTTGGTATCGGTTACGAGCAACTACGAGCGGTGAACCCGCAGATCATTCTCGCTTCGATTTCAGGGTTCGGGCAGGACGGTCCCTACAGCACCCTCGCCGGCTATGATCAGATTGCGCAGGGCATGGGTGGCCTGATGTCGGTCACCGGTCTTCCCGGGCAAGGTCCGGTCCGCGCCGGTGCAGCTGTTGCCGATATCTCTGCAGGACTTTACGCCACTATCGGTATCCTGATCGCACTCAATGAACGCGAACGCTCCGGAGTCGGTCAGTGGGTTCACACCTCGCTTCTGCAAGCACAGATCGCGGTGCTTGACTTCCAGGCCGCCCGCTATCTCGTCGACAAGGTCATCCCGGAGCAGGCCGGCAACGATCACCCCTATTCGACGCCCATGGGCGTGTTCCAGACACGCGACGGCTACATCAACCTTGGTGTGGGAGGCGACGGCCAATGGCGTAACTTTTGCGAAGTCGTGGGTCGCCCGGAACTGAGCACCGATCCGCGCTTTGCGACGGGCGCAGCACGCTTCAAGAACCGTCCTGAGGTGCGCACGCTCATCGAGCCTTTCTTTCGGGAACAAACAAGCGCGTATTGGCTGAAGGCTCTGGCCGATGCCGGCGTTCCTGCGGGGCCGATCCACCGTATCAATGACGTCTTCGACGATCCGCAGGTCCGGCATTTGAAAATGGCGGTTCCGTGCACACATCCAGCTCGCGGTGCCGTCGAAATCGTGGCACAGCCGGTCGTCCTATCGCGCACACCAGCCCAGATCAAAGAGCCGATCCCCGGCATGGGCGAGCACACGGATGAAATCCTGACCGAATGCGGGCTTAGTGCGGCGGAGATCCAAGACCTGCGGTCTGGTGGAGTTCTGTAGGCTGCGTGTTTGCGACATACTGCTCAGCAGCAGCCACACTCATCAGGAGCCCGATCGTCGCGCATTACAGAGCGGCAGCATTATTGCTTTCTTGAATCGGATAGATTCGGCGAGGCAAACACCGCGAGGGCCGTGGCGACAGGCTGCGCTGCCGCGCCAGCTTCACCGATCTCTTCAATTTTGACTGTCACATGCACAAGCCCCGATCGAAGTTCCGGCTGCGCCCGCGCGACCAGTCGTTGCCCTGTTGCCGGCCCCATAAAACTGCTCGCGAGATTGAGCAATTGCACCTCAGTTCCAGCAACAGTCACGGCAGCATGCATACTGGTACGATCGAACAGCTGAAGCATCACGGCCCGCCTGACGGCGCCACCCTCATCGCGATGCTCATCAGCGATATCAACGGTGGCAATCGTTCGGCCATCGGCGGCGTTGGTGATCTCGCATTCGATCTCGAAGCGCTGGCTTTCCGTCGCCGCCGCCCGTCTGGTCTGCCCCTCGGAGCGGTGCCAGTTTCTAAGTTAGAATCCGGCCGCGATCGGCCAGCGTCTGATCTGGCCGAAGCGGAGCGTAGGGCAGAGCAGATGCTGGCGGCAAGATGGCTTCTGGCGCTGGCGGTCGATAGCCGAGTGATGAGTGTGGCCTGACGGCATTATAATGCCGTCGCCAGGCTTCGATCAGCACCTGGGCCTCGCGCAGCGTCGTGAAGATCTCACCATTGAGCAGCTCGTCCCTGAGCTTCGAATTCAGGCTCTCGCAATAACCGTTCTCCCATGGACTGCCCGGCTCGATGTAGAGCGGCTTCACGCCGATACGGCCCAGCCAGTCACGCACGGCGATACTCCCGGCGCCACCGATAATAGCTTTGCTCGGAGATGCCCAGGCCGCGGCAGATCGTGCCGATGACCTCACCCTGCCCAATACGCACTTCCGCTTCGCGCAGAAGCCCGATGATCTGCTCCGTCGTGTACCGTTTCCGTGCCATTCCAGTGTCTCCTCAATCGAGGTTGGAAATAGCCGGATTCGCTCACTCAGCCTGGAGC
>JAEYYQ010000010.1 GCA_023428365.1 Pseudomonadota bacterium
AGGTCACCGCGCGCCGGACGTCGTCCTGCTGGGCGAGAAGACGGTTGGCTTCCTCGTCGATCGTGACGTCATCAATATCGCGCACAATGAGGAGTGGTTTCGCGATCGCTCCTTCCGCAACCTGTTCATCGCGGTCGAACGCAACGACGTACAGCTCATCAGCCTGCGCGTCGTCTATATGAACGGCTTTGCGGAGGACATGATCGTCAATAAGCGTATTCGCCCAGGTGACGATCTGAAAATCGACCTGCGCGGCGACCGCAGCTTCCTGCGCCGCATCGAGATGGTCTATGGCTCTCGGCCAAGCTTCCGTGGTCAGGCTGTTGTCAGGGTTTATGGCGAGCCTGCCCGCCGCGAGCGTCCGCCGCGCAATCCGGAATGGATGCTGCTCGGACAGAAATCCGTCGGCTTCGGCATCGATCGCGATATCATCAACGTCACGCACAACGAGGAATGGTTCCGCAATCGCTCGTTCCGCAGCCTGCACATCGCGGCCGAGCGCAACGACGTTCACCTGATGAACGTCCGCGTCGTCTACTTCAACGGCTTCGGCGAAGATATCCGGGTCGACAAACTCATTCGGGCGGGCTCCGATTTGGAGATCGACCTGCGTGGCGACCGCAGCTTCCTGCGTCGCATCGAGTTGATCTACAGGGCGCGGCCGAACTTCCGGGGCGATGCACAGGTTTCCGTGTACGGCGAACTGGCAGGTCGCCGCCGCTGATCCTCAACCTGCAGAAGTTGCCGGCGCGGATTGCGTGTCGGCAACTTTCTTACCCGCTTTGACGCGTCTCCCCGTAGACGTCACTGCCTCCAATAGTTCACCACTGCTTCTGCAACCGGATTGCCGCCCGCACGGTTCGCATGCTGCCACAAATGCGGCGGAACAAACCCCTAACGATATGTCGTGATCGAGACGGCGAGGAGGCGTGCGCAATGATCCGCGTGGGAGGCGCTCTGCTTCTCTGGCTGATGCTTCTGGCCGTGCCTGCCGTCGCTCAGAACCAGCTGCAGAACCTCATTCTATTGGGTGAAAAAACCGTCGGGTTGAGTGTCGACCGCGAAGTCATCGACAAGAGCCACGACGAGAGCTGGTTCAACAACCGCACATTCCGCACCCTTCATATCATGGCCGAGCGCAACGACGTTTATCTGCTGGCGCTGCGGCTGGTGTATTTCAACGGCTTCATGGAAGACATTCCGGTCGATAGAACGATCCGGACGGGCAGCCAGATGGCGGTCGACCTGCGCGGGGAGAGAAGCTACCTGCGCCGCATCGAGTTGACGTACCGGGCGCGGCCGAGCTTTCGCGGAGATGCCGTCGTCAGGGTGTTTGGCGAACCGATCGTTGCCCAGCCTCCACGCCCCAATTCCGACTGGCTTCTGCTGGGAGAAAAATCCGTCGGATTTGCAGTTGATCACGATGTCGTTTCAATCCCGCATTCCGAGGAGTGGTTTAAAGACCGCTCCTTCAGCAAGCTCCACATGATTGCGGAACGCAATGACGTGCACATGATCGCCGTGCACATCGTCTATCTCAACGGTTTTACCGAAAGCATTCGCATCGACCGCCTCATTCGCAGGACCGAGCCCCTGACGGTGGACCTGCGTGGAAACCGGAGTTTCCTGCGCCAGATCGATCTGACGTATCGCGCACGGCCAAGTTTCCTCGGCGATGCTCTGATCAGGATCTATGGAGAACCTCAGTCCCCTCGCCCAGGCGGAAAAGGGTAGGAACCGCGCAGCAGCCCATCTGCACGACGCAAATCCATCCAGGCAGTAACATCGCCCCAAAAAGGCCTTTCCTTGGCTCAATTGTGCCCTAGTCACGAAACTGACCATAAGGTCGTTGGGGGATTGACGGGGACAATGCCGCATCGCGTTTTTCGTCTCGCGCTTCTTTTTGGCCTTTCGGCCCTGCTCGCGGACGGTGCCGCCGCGCAGGCTGGAAAGTACGATTTTCGCGTCGTCAGCGTAGCGGCCGGAGATCATCTCAACGTGCGCGAACGCGTTGAAAGCCAGTCCAGCATCAGCTCCTCAAAAATACTCGGCCAGATCCCCGCGAACGCCACCGGCGTCCTCGGATCGGGAGCCAGCTTGAGGGTCGGTCGCGTCCGCTGGTTTGAGGTCTCGTATGGAAAGTCGCGCGGCTGGGTGAACGGTCGCTATCTGGCGCCATTGTCGTCACAGCTCGGAAGCGCGCTCGAATCGAACTTGTTCTGTTCCGGAACCGAACCGTTCTGGTCGCTCAAAATTGAAGACGGAAAGGCCGAGATGCAGCATGCCGGACAAGATGGCGAGCAACTCACCGTCGCCGTACGTGAACCGTTCCAGGGGCGCGGCGACACTCTGGCGTTCCGCTTCGTGAATGAAGACGGTCCGGATCTGAGCGCCCTCGTCCAGCACAAGGAATGGTGCAACGACGGTATGTCAGACCTCGAATATGCCTTCGAGGTCAGAATTGTTGGCGCGCGTGATGACGATCGACCATTGCGTGGGTGCTGCAGCCTGCTCAGATAGCCGGCATGCGCGATACGCAGCCTCGGTGACTACCTGGAGCTGCGCGATCGTGTTACTGGGGACCGGAGCCGAGCCGAGGATCCCGGATGAGCAGCGAAGACATTCCCTTCAAGAAGACGATGGAATTTGCCTATGGCGAGCCGCGTGAACTCGCCCCCGAAGTCGTTCGGCTCGTCGCCAACAATCCAAGTCCGTTCACGTTTCATGGCACCAACACGTACATTGTCGGCAATACGGAGCTGGCACTGATCGATCCCGGCCCCGCGGACGAGGTGCATCTCGACGCTATTCTGAAGTATGCCGCCGGCCGTCCCATCAGCCATATTCTGATCACGCACACTCACCGGGACCACACCGACGGACTGGCGAAGCTGCAGCAGGCGACCGGAGCCAAGGTCGCCGCGCACGGACGCAAAGCTTGGGCAGCAGGTTCGCTGCGCCTCAGCCCCTCCGGGGCCGAGTTCATAGACATCGATTTCGAGCCGGATATCGTTCTGAGCGACGGCGATACCGTATCGGGCGAGGGCTGGTCGCTGGAGGCTCTGTTCACGCCCGGACACGCGCCTGACCATCTGTGCTTTGCCGATGCCGGTCGTAAGGTTCTGTTCTGCGGCGATCACATCATGAGCTGGAACACGACCGTTGTTGCGCCGCCGGAAGGCAATATGGCCGACTACATGCGGTCGCTGGAAAAGCTGCTGCCGCGCGAAGAAACGGTGTTCATGCCCGGTCATGGTGGGCGCATCGAAAATCCGACCCGCATGGTCAAGGCCTACATCGTCCATCGGCGCTGGCGCGAGCAGGCTATCCTGGATGCGATCCGCAACGGTCACACGACGATCGACCGGATCGTCGCCCTCGTCTACCAGGGGCTCGACCCGAAGCTGATCAACGCGGCCTCTCTCTCGGTGCTGGCCCACGTTGAGCATCTGATCGAGCGCGGTCTCGTTCAGTGCGACGGTCCGCCTTCCCTCGATCGCCCGTTGACAGCCGTTTAGACAGCGG
>JAEYYQ010000062.1 GCA_023428365.1 Pseudomonadota bacterium
CCTCACGACGTCTCGGCTGGAGAGAACGCCTGTGCGAAGAACCGATACCAGTTGCCGCCCATGATCTGGTCGACCTCGCCGGACGTGAAGCCGCGAGAAGCAAGACCGGCGCGGATCGTTGGAAAGTTGCGATTGTCGCGAAACCAATCCGGCTGCTGGGGAAACACGGCCTTACCGAGACCGATGTTGGTCTGGCCTTTGGTCCAGCGGCCGTTACGCATCCATTCTACGACGCTGTCTGGCTGATCCTGGCACAGGTCGGATCCGATGCCGATGTGATCGACCCCGATCCGTGACGCGACTTCGGCGGCCATGGCCGTGAAGCTGTCGAGTGTGCAGTTGGTGCCGCCAGCGAGATGATGCGGATAAAGCGAGAAACCCAGCATACCGCCGCGCGCGGCGAGGGATTTCAAGACGGCATCTGATTTGTTGCGCGGGACGTTATGCCAGGAGGATGGATTGGCGTGCGTGATAGCGACGGGGCGCGCCGAGATGTCGATGGCTTCGAGACAGGTGCGCTCGCCTGAGTGGGAAAGATCGATGACCAACCCGACGCGGTTCATCTCGGCAATCACCTCGCGACCCATCCGCGAAATGCCTGCGTCGACCGCCTCATAACATCCAGAGCCGAGCAGGGATTGGTTATTGTAGGTCACCTGCATGAAGCGGATGCCGAGGGTATGCAGAATTTCCACCAGCCCGATATCGTCTTCGATCGCCGAGCAATTCTGTAGGCCGAAAAATACCGCAGTACGGCCGGAGGCTTTGGCGGCGTCGATGTCCGCTGCGAAACGCCCGGGCATGATGAGGTCAGCGTGGGTTTCGAAGGTGCGATTCCAGTCAATCAGGTTCTCGACGGTTTCGCGGAAATCCTCGTGATAGCAGACCGTGACGTGGATCGCGTCGACTCCGCCCGCGCGCAACTGCCGGAAGATTTCCGGCGACCAATTGCAGTACTGGCACGCGTCGATGGTGACGGAGGCTGCGTCGATCCCCATCTGCACTCCTTATTTTGACGGCGGGGGCGCGGCCGTTCCGTAAACGACGCGTCCGATCGCGACGAGGGCGCCGCGGTCGTCCATGACGTCGACATCGGCGACAGCGACAGTCCGGCCGGATCTGCGGACACAGGCCCGGAAGTGAAGATCGGTTTTGATTGCAGGACGCAGGTAATCGACCCGCATGTCGATGGTCGGCACCGCGCGCGCGAGCTGGATTGCCACGGCGTAATCGCCAACGCTGTCGATCAGGGCCGAGATCGGTCCGCCATGCCACTGGCCGGTCCCTGGCAGGCGTTCAACCCATGGCGAGAAGGGGGCGCGGACTTCAAGAATGCCTTTCTCCGCGTCGCAGGAAACGACGTGGAGATTATAAGCGGACATGAACGCGGAAGCGGCGAAGTCGGCCGCCACTTCGGCAGCACCCCAGGTCTTTTTGGTGTCAGGCATCAGCAAGTGTCAGTCCGTTGAGGTCGATATCGGGTTTGCGGCCAGCGATCACATCGGCCACGGCGCGAGCCGAGCCCATCGACATGGTCCAGCCGATGTGTCCGTGACCGGTGTTGAGAAACAGATTTCGCTTCGGCGAGGCGCCGATCATCGGCGTGCCTTTCGGCGTCATGGGGCGCAATCCGGCCCAGCGGCTTGCCTTGTCGTAGGCGCCGGCATCGGGAAACAGCTTGCGGATTGTTGCGGTCATATGCGCGAAATCGCGCTCGTTCAGTGAACGGTCGAAGCCGGCGAAATCCGCCGTTGCAGTAATGCGCATGCGATCGCCGAGACGCGACCAGGCGATGAGGTATTTTTCATCGACGCCGGAAATGCCTGGAGTCCCATTGTGACCATCCACCGGAACGGTGAGCGCATAGCCTTTGACCGGATAAATCGGCATGTCGAGGCCGACCTGACGTCCGAAACTGGGGCTGTAACAGCCGAGCGCGAGCACGAATGCATCAGCGGTGACTGGCCCCTTACTGGTCTCTACCTTCGTAATGCGATCGCCATCGGCGACGATCTTCGTGATTTCGGTCGACCATTGGAAGGTCACGCCGCGGGCATCGGCGCAGTGATCCGCCAACGCATTTGCGAACTTGTGGCAGTCGCCGGACTCATCAATCGGGCAGTAAATCGCTCCGGCCAGATTGGCTTTATCGGACGCCAGGGCTGGCTCGATGTCCACCGCTTCATCGATCGTCACGGGGCGCAGCGTAACGCCATTGTCTGTCAGGATCTTCATCGCGCCGACGCCGCGATCAAAGTGGTCTTTATCGCGGTAGATGAAAATCGCGCCCTGGGTGCGCCGGTCGTAATCGATAGCTATCCGCTTATTGATGTCGGCGAAGCGCTCGCGCGAGTAGAGACACAAGCGGACCTTATGCGCCGTGTTGATTGCCGCGCGCTCCGCCGTGCATTCCTTCAGAAAACGCCAACACCAGCTCCACATCGCCGGATCGAGACGGAAGCGCATGCGCAGGGCGACGTCGTCGCGGAACAGAGATTGCCAGAGGATCTTCGGTGCGCGCGGCGAGGCCCACGTGTAGGCGTGCCCCGGCGACACCATGCCGGCGTTGGAGAAGCTGGTCTCCATCGCCGCTTTGTCTTGCCTGTCGATGACAATGACTTCGTGGCCATCGGAGGCCAGCTCGTAGGCTGTCGTAACGCCAACGATACCAGCTCCGAGGACCACGATGCGCATTGTGCTTGCCCGATCAGGCTGCCGCGGTGACCGCGATTTCAACGGTGAACTGCGGCGCGGCAAGCTTTGCCTCGACCGTGGCGCGAGCCGGCGATGCACCCGGTGCGAGCCAAGCGTCCCACACCTTGTTCATCTCATCGAACTTGGAGATGTCCGAGAGCCAGATGCTGGCGGCCAGCAGCTTGGACTTGTCGGTACCGGCGGCGGCGAGGATTTTCTCAATCCCTGAGAGAATATCCGCAGTCTGCTCCGAGACGCTCTTTCCGGGAGCGCCATGAGCAACTTGGCCGGAAACATAGACCGTTCCATTGTGAACGACGGCCTTGCTCATGCGCGGGCCGGGTTCGATACGATTGATCGCCATTTTTCCTCCGTGTGGGTGGCGCTTCACAAAAGTGGCGCCACCTTAATGTCGTTGACAGCATATCGACAAGTCTGAGCTCTCACACCGTTCATTTACTCAATGTCGGGAGCCATAGGGCCGTCCATGGAATGAAGTAGACCATGAGTGCCGTCAGCAATTGGCAAGCGATGAAGGGTAACACGCCGAGATACATTTCCTCGGTCCTGAAGTTCTTTGGCGCGATGCCTCGCAAATAGAAGATAGCCGGGGCCATCGGTGGCGTCAGGTACGACGTTTGAATCACGATCACGACGAGCACCGCGAACCACAGGGAATCTATCCCCGCCGAGCCAAGGAACGGCATGAACAGAGGGATGCAGATCAGAACGATAGAGACCCAATCGAGCATCATGCCGAGAATAAACACGATCCCCAGAAACAGCAGTAGGAGGCCTGTGCTGCCAAGTTGAAGGATATTAACGAGGTCAGTGACGAGCATCGATCCGCCTTGGAGCCGAAAGATGCTGGTAAACATGGTACCGCCTGTAACGATCAGTAGAATCATCGCCGATATGAGAATGGTTTTGATGGTCGCCTGCCACAGGCCGTTCCAGGTGAAGTCACGATAGACGATATTGAGAATGACAGCACCTACAGCACCGACCGCTGCCGCCTCGGTAACGGCGGCGATGCCGGCAAGGATCGAACCGATTACCGCAGTGACGAGAAGCAGCGGCGGGATGACTGCCTTTACGGTGAAAAGCACCTTCTCACCAAACGGCATCTTGTTCTCTTCTAGCGGTGTGCGCGGTGCTCCCGCTGGGAACAGCAGCGCATAAATAATGATCCAACAGAAGAACAGCGTGACCATGAAGACGCCGGGGATCAGCACCGCAGCGAACAGATCGCCGACAGAAATCTGCGCCACTGACGCGTAGATAACCACCACGATGGACGGCGGGATCATCGTGCCCAGCGAACCACCACCTGTAATGACGCCTGAAATCAGGCTGCGTGAATAACCGGCTTTGACCATCGGCGGGATTGCAAGAAGCCCGACCATCACCTCGACGGCGCCGACTACGCCAGTGCCAGCGGCGAACAGGGTGCACATCGCCATCGTAGCAAGACCCAGCCCGCCAGGAAAACGCCCGAGCCATAATTTCATGGCCTCGAAGACGCGCCGTCCCATGCCCGAATGTTCGAGTACGGCGCCCATGAAAATGAACATTGGCACCGCGGCAAGTGCGTAGTTCGAGGCAACGTTGCCGACAAACCGGACAAGCTGCAGTGGGGCGCGGTCGCCAAACACCGGGATCGCGAAAGCGAAGGCGGTGACCATCAGGCTGAACGATATCGGGATGCCCGCGAATATCAGGATGAACGCCGCCGGGAACATCCAGGCGGCAAGAGGCAGGCTCTCCATCAGGATCGGTCCATTAATGAGTAGATTCGGTTGGCTCGGGAGCCTTGAGGATGCGGCCAAGAACCTGCAACCACAGCGCGGTGAGACCGATCGCAAGCGTCAGGTTGAATGGCCAAATCTTTGGTTGCCATGGACTGACTTGCTCGATCTCGCCGGTGATCCAGGATTTCCAAACCTCGGACCAAGCTGAGTAGCAGAGCAATCCGAATGCAGGGAAAATCAGGAGTGTAAACACGACGACTTCGATTTTTCGCCGCAGTCCTTCGCTGAAGAACTGCGACAGAATATCGACGGATACGTGCTGGCCTCGGTAAAGCGCGAGCGAACACGCCATGATGAACGCGGCGCCATTGAGCATGTAGGCGACGTCGTAGGCCCAAACCGTCGGAGACCGGAACAAGTAGCGGGCGAGAACCTCGTACATCGTTACGAGGATGAGGCCGAGACACGCCAGCCCGGCAACTGCGCCGCACCAATACGAAAGCCTTGAAATCAAATTCGCAAGTGCGGTCATTGCCGGGCAGCGTCCTGTGATCTGCGATGTGAACCGAAGAATGATCAGTCGACCGTCCGGTACGACGCATTCTCCAGCCAGTTGTCGTAGAACGCATAATAAGAATCCGCGACCCGCTTCATCCACGGATTACCTTTGGCTTCCTGTTCCGCGGTCCGCTTCTTGGCCCATTCGCGGCCTGCTTCGCGAATGTCCGTGACGAGAGATGGATCGGATTGAACGATCTGCGTTTTTCCAGTCCTGATCTTCTTCATCGCCTCGATGTCGTCCGTCGTCCACGATAGCAGCGTATCGAGGGTCGCAAGCTTGGCTGCTGCCTCGATTTGGGTCTTGAGTTCCGCGGGAAGCGCATCCCACTTTGCTGCTGGAACGATGAACTCGAACATGAATGCGTTCGTGTGCGGGCCGGGTACAATGATATACGGGGCCGCATTCTGCAGGCCCGTCTTCAAGTTTTCAGCTGGACCGGACCATTCCACGACATCGACGCCGTGGCGTTCGAGCATCGTGTAGACTTCCGAACCGGCAACCGTCGTTGCTGCAGCGCCGAAATACTCGTTGAGAATCTGCGCCCAGGCGCCGGATGCACGGAATTTCAGGCCCTTGAGATCGGCCGCAACCTTGATCGGCTTATGCGAGTGCCAGATTTCCGCGGGTCCGATGCTGCACGGAATGGAATGCATTTTCATCGTCTCGCGACGGTGCTGTGCGAGCAGCTCCGCCCCGCCACCATTGTAAAGCCAGTGCATCATCATCTCCGGCGGCATGCCGCCCGGATGACCGCCGTAGAACGAATTCACGGGATCGCGATTGACGATGTACAGCGGGGTCAACTGAGCAGCGTCGGCAAGCCCATCCTCAACCGCCTTGTACGCTTCAAGCGGGGGAGCAATGACGCCGCCTGGGAACACTTGCAAGCTCAGCTTGCCGAGTGTGATCTCGTTGATGCGCTTCACGAACGGCACGATTGTGTGCGTGTAGAACATCGACGTTTCGCCGGAGAAATGGTTCACGCGCCAGCGAACAGGAGACTGTGCTGCCACCGGCAGCGATGTGACGGTTGATGCGGCGACGGCTGCCGTACCAAGACCAAGCCCTTTGATAAATTTACGCCGGTTATCCATTCTAGTGCCTGCCTCCAAACATCTATTTTTTTTGGCCAATTGCTTGCCGGGAGGGTACCCTCACCAATATCATCGGCTGAATTTCATACGATGGTCAATATCAGCATTTGAGCGGTACCTGCCTGATGAACGAGCAAACGAAGTCATCTGCCTTTCCGTCCACGCCGCTTGAAGTTAATCTCGAGGGGCTGCCGTTTAAAACGGATAAGGGGGTGGGGACGCGCGCCGCAGCCGGTCTCCTCGTGCTGGAAACAGACCAGACCATCGAAGATGAATTTCGCGCCATCTGGCCAACGGAGGGCGTCGCGCTTTATGCGGCGCGGCTTCACAATGATGCGCAAATTACGCCCGAAACACTCAAAGAGATGGAAGGACTGATCGCGCCGACAACGAAGCTGTTGCCATTTATGGTGGACCTTCCCGTCGTCGCGTTTGCCTGTACGTCCGGGTCGTTGGTGATCGGTGAGCAGAGGGTTGCGGAGCTGGTGAAAACCGTCCGCCCGAACGCTGCTGTCA
>JAEYYQ010000067.1 GCA_023428365.1 Pseudomonadota bacterium
CAGGGAAGGTATCGGCCGATCATGCTGCGCTGGCGGAGCGTCGCCTCTCCGGCTAACTGAAGGTGAATGCGATGGCCTTTCTGAGATCCGGCTTGGGTGGCGACGTGCCGATGGTGCGCGGCCGAGGCTTGCTTCTCAGGCCGCCGCATATGGGAGACTACGCCGCGTGGGCCGAGTTGAGGGCCGCGAGCAGATCCCATCTGGTGCCGTGGGAGCCACAATGGTCGCGCGATGAGCTGACCCGGGACGCTTTCCGCCGCCGTATCCGCCACTATCAGCGCGAGCTGCATGAGGATCTCGGCTACGCGTTTTTCATCTATCGCGACACCGATGAGACGCTGCTTGGCGGGCTGACGCTCAGCAACGTGCGCCGCGGCGTGACCCAGGCTGCTGCGGTCGGCTATTGGATCGGTCTGCCGTTCGCCCGTCGGGGTTATATGTCCACCGCGCTCAGCTCGGTCATGCGCTTCGCGTTCGATGATCTTAATCTGCATCGGCTCGAAGCAGCTTGTATGCCGCATAACGCGTCGTCGATCCGCGTGCTGGAAAACAACGGATTTCATCGCGAGGGCTTGGCACGGCGCTACCTTAAAATCGATGGCGTTTGGCAGGATCATCTCCTGTACGCAACGCTATCGGATGACACGCGTGGTGGACCTTGGGCCGCCGGGATTTCTGCATGAGGGGAGCCTTCCGGACAGTGCTTGCCGGATCAGGATGGGGAAGGGGTAACCCGCTAGGGGTGCTGCTGGCGCTTTTGGCGCTGGTGGCGCTTGCCATCCCGTCACCCGCGAATGCTCTCGAACCCATTCAGGTCGATCCCAACGAAGAGCGCATCGAGATCACTGCGCTTGGTGAGATCTATGCCGGCCGCGGTGACACGCTTCAGGTTGATACTGCTCCGGGGCCAGACGGTCTCAGCGGGCGCATGTCGGTGAGAGCGGTAACAGCGGGCACCAATCCGGGATGGATCGTCTTCGCGCTCCACAATCCGACCGACAAGCCGATCGAGAGATGGCTGACGGCGGAGCGTTACACGATCATCGGTTCGTCAGTGATCTGGCCGGATCTCGACGCGCGGCGTATTGAGGCGGTGACGCCTTCGCTCGGATATCTACCGGATCGCGTCAAAAGCGATAAGGCGGACATCTTCCGGATCACGCTGGAGCCGGGCCAGACGATTACCTATGTGGCGGAGCTGGCGTCGGACCGTCCGGTGCGGGTGCAGTTGTGGAAGCCGCTGGAGTATGAGCTGCACGCGCGCGATCGCCAGCTTTTCAACGGCATCATGCTCGGCATTACGGGCCTGCTCGCCATCTTCCTGACGGTCGTGTTCGCCGCAAACCACAAGGCGATCTTCCCCGCGGCGGCGCTCGTCGCGTGGTGCGTGCTCGGCTATCTGTGTGTCGATTTCGGCTTCTGGCACAAGCTGCTTCAGCTCAGTGCGGAAGATAATGCGGTTTATCGAGCGGCCACCGAATCCGCCATTGCGGCCAGCCTGCTGATTTTCCTCGGCGTGTTCCTTCGGTTGAAATACTGGAACACGTTCGTACGGATGATCTTCACCGTGTGGATCGTGGCGCAGCTCTGCCTCATTGCGGTAGCGGTCATCGACCCGCGGCTGGCAGCCACGTTTGCGCGAGCATCCTTTGCCGCAATCGGCAGCGTGGGCGCGCTGCTGACGCTTTATCTGGCGGTCCGCGGGCAGGATCGCGCCTTGTCGCTCATTCCAGCCTGGATGCTGTTCCTGGTCTGGATTTTCGCTGCCGGTGTGACGCTGACAGGCAAGCTGTCCGGCGACATCGTGGTGTCGGGATTGGTGGCAGGTCTTGTGCTTATCATCCTGCTCCTCGGCCTGACCGTGACGCAGTTTGCGTTCCGTTCGTTCGAACCGCTTTACGGAGCGTCACCGAATGATTTGCAGCTGCGATCTCTGGCGATCGACGGCGCCGGGGCTGCGGTGTGGGAATGGTTTGCGCGGCGCGACGAGATCAAGGTCAGTCCGATCATCGAGGAAAGCCTCGGCCTGACCCCCGGCGAGCTTTCGGCCAAGGTTGACGACTTCGCCAAACATCTGCACGCCGCCGATAAGGAGCGTTTCCGGCTCATGCTGTGGTCGGTGCAGGAGCGCAACGGCGGCAATCTGCACATCGACCTACGCATGCGCCATGCGGACAACTCCTATCGCTGGTTCGAACTGGAAGCGGCCAGCGTCCCGCACACAGATCGGAAGGCGTTGCGTTGTGTGGGATTGATGCGCGATGTCACGGAGGCCAAGCGCTCCCAGGAGCGTCTGATGCACGATGCGGTGCACGACAATCTCACAGGCCTCCCGAACCGCGAGCTGTTTCTCGACCGTCTGTCCGTCGCCGTCGCCCGCTCGAAGGAAGAGACGCATGTGCGGCCCGCCGTGCTTTTCATCGACATCGATAAATTCAAGAGCGTGAATTCGTCGATGGGCTTGATCGTCGGCGATAGCCTCCTGCTGACGGTTGCCCGCCGCCTCACGCGCCATTTGAGCGCGCAGGACACGCTGGCGCGCGTTGCCGGTGACCAGTTCGCCATTCTGCTGCTTGCCCAACAAGATACGCGCGAGCTGGCGATGCTGGCCGAGAGGGTACGTCGCGCCTTGCGCTCGCCGATCAAGATCGCCGGTAAGGAAATCGTGCTGACGGCATCGACCGGCATTGCCGTCTATGACGGTGCCGAGGAGAACCCTCACGACCTCCTGAAGGAGGCCGAGATCGCCATGTATCGGGCCAAGCGTGGTGGCGCGGATCGCGTCGAGATTTTCCGGTCCGAACTGCGCAATCAGCCCGACGAGCGGGTGACGATCGAGAGCGACTTGCGCCGTGCGATCGAGCGCCGCCAGCTGCGGATCCTCTATCAGCCGATCATCTATTTGCCGACCGAGGAGTTGGCCGGGTTCGAAGCGTTGGTGCGGTGGGAGCATCCCAAACTCGGTCTGCTCAATCCGGACGAGTTCGTGCCGGTAGCGGAAGAAAGCGATCTCATCGTCAAGCTCGGGTCGTATGTGCTGAACCGCTCGGCACAGGAAGCGGCGCGCTGGCACAAGGAGCTGCCGCGCGGAGACAACGCACTGTTCGTCAGCGTGAACGTGTCGAGCCGCCAGCTGTTTCGCCAGGATCTGATCCAGGAGATCCGGGACATTCTCGGCCGCGCCGTGCTGCCGCCAGGAGCGCTTCGTCTCGAAGTGACGGAATCTCTGGTTATGGAGAATCCGGAGCAGGCCGTGCAGATGCTCGAACTGCTGAGCAGTGCTGGCGCGGGCCTGTCGATGGACGACTTCGGTGCGGGCTATTCCTCGCTCGCGTATCTCCAGCGCTTTCCGTTCGACACCATCAAGATCGACCGCGGTCTCGTGCAGTCCAGCACCGACGATGGTCCTGGCGCGGCGATCGTTCGATCAATCGTTGCGTTGGCGCACGAGCTTGGAAAGAAGGTGGTCGCTGAAGGCATCGAACAATCGGAAAATGCAGGCTTTTTGCGTGCGCTCGGCTGTGAGTATGCGCAGGGCTTCTACTATGGCGAGCCGATGAGCGACCGTGACGTGATGCAGCTGCTGCGCGTCATCCGCAAATCAGAGCGCAAGCTGCAG
>JAEYYQ010000121.1 GCA_023428365.1 Pseudomonadota bacterium
CGTGTTCAGGATAAAAGTCGCACAGCATCAAAGAGCCGCCGTTGATGTATAAATGAACGTGCATCGTGCGGCCCTTTTCATCGGGCGGCTGGCGGAATACCTCGCGAGCGCCGAAGGCCTTTTTGTAGAATTCCGCAGCGGCTATGGCCCCGTCCACCGATAGATACGGAACAACGCCGCCGAGGACTTCTGGCTGTTCGGCCGGGGTTGGTGATGTGCTCGCCATATGTCGATCCTCCGTTGTGTCGCGCCAAGCAGCCCGCGATTTGCAGGCTGCCAGCTACCTCAAGGACGTCGTAGCCACGCTGAGGCAGACATTACGGATCAGATTTTTCTAGGGCGAGATGTGTGTCGACAGCACCAGAGCTGGATTACTCAGTTTCTCCTGACGCCGTCCGCCAGTGTGTCACGGCTAGCTCCGGGGTGGAAGCATATCGCACCAGTGGCTTGCGCAAGCCCGCCATCAGCAGGCTGCGGCGGACCCGCTTGTTCGCTCCAGCAAAGTAGACCCGCGTACCCGATTGATGAAGTTTATGGGCGAATCCTTCGAGCACCTTGGCGGCCGAGCTGTCGACCAGCGGCACTTCCGTGAAATCGAGAACAAATAGCTTGGGATGCTGGCCAATCTGTTCGAGGACGTTGCCGACCGCAGACGCGGCGCCGAAAAAGAACGCGCCCGAGATCCGGTAGAGCACGATCTCGTCGTTGAGCTCCTGCGGGTCGTAGGCCGTGCGGGCGCTGCCCGACGTATCTGCCTCGTCGTTCATCAGAACTCGCTGCCCGGTTTCGACCTCGACGGCTTCAGCCATACGGTGCAGGAAAACGAAGGCGCCGAGAGTTACGCCGACGCCGATCGCGATGGTCAAATCCTCGAAGATCGTCAGCAGGAAGGTCGCGAGTAGAACGACGGCATCCGCCCAGGATGATCGCAGCAGGCTCCAGAATTCTTCCTTCTCGGCCATATTCCACGCCACGATGGCGAGCACGCCGCCAAGACTGGCGAGTGGGATGTAAGCTGCCAACGGCGCCGCAACGAGCATGAACAGGAGAATGTACAGCGCGTGCATCATGCCGGAGATCGGCCCATGCGCGCCCGAACGAACGTTGGTTGCTGTGCGGGCGATTGTGCCGGTGACACACATGCCGCCGAACGTCACCGCGGCGATATTGGCAGTCCCTTGCGCAACCAGCTCGCAGTTGGAGCGATGCCTGCGACCGGTCATGCCATCGGCAACCACGGCCGAGAGCAGGGATTCAATCGCTCCGAGCAGCGTGATGGCGATGGCATCGGGGAACACGGCCTGCATTTTTGCCAGATCGAAACTCGGCAAAGATGGCGCGGGGAGGGTTCGTGGTATTCCGCCGAAACGCGTCCCGATGGTGGCAACGTCCAGATTGAAGAGGAACGTCACAAATGCGGTGACGCCCACAGCGATGAGCAGTCCGGGCCATTTGGGCCGATAACGCTTCAGGCCAAGGATGATGGCGATGGCCAGTAGCGACAGTGCCACTGTCTGAGGATTGATAGTGTGAATGCTTTCTGCGATCGCGCCAATCTTAGGGATCAGCGCCGCCGGTTCCTTCACGATATCAAGGCCGAGCAGCTCTTTGAGCTGGCTTGAGAAGATGATGACGGCGATGCCGGCTGTGAAGCCGACCGTGACAGGAAATGGGATGTATTTGATGTAGGTTCCGAGGCGCAGGAATCCGATGCCCAGCATCATCACGCCGGCCATCATTGTCGCCAGCACAAGCCCGTCATAGCCGTGGCGCTCGACGATCGTTGCGATGAGAACGATGAATGCGCCAGCCGGTCCGCCGATCTGGAAGCGACTGCCGCCCAGTGCCGAGATCAGAAAGCCGCCGATAATCGCCGTATATAGGCCTTTATCCGGCGATAAACCTGAACCGATCGCAATGGCCATCGACAGCGGCAGCGCAACGATGGCGACCGTCAGTCCGGCAACAGCGTCGGCGCGGAATTGCAGCCAGCCGTAGCCTTCACGCAGGACGGTGACGAGTTTCGGAGTGAAAAGCTCGGAGAAACTCGGCGTTCTTGTCGGTCTGCTTGCAGTGGGCGCGTTCATGATTCTCCGTCTCCCTGGGAGAAGGAGCGGCGGTACCGTCGGCGCACTGGTCGGCGTTCACCGTCGCGGTTTTGATCAATCGGTCATGCTGAACGTGTCAGCTTTTCCTCCGGCGGGCGGTCTGGCGAGGAGGAGAGGCAGGCCTTGAGAGCGCAGCGCTCTTGAACCGGACGCCACGCCCCATTCCATGGCTCGGCGTGTTTTCTCCAATGAGCTCGACGCCAGCGTGGTCCAAGGCTTGGATGACCTTGATCAGCGTGTCGACGACACCTCTGACGTTGCCTTGGCTGGCTTCCATGCGCTGGATCGTGGGCAGAGACACGTCGGCGAGATTAGCCAGTGTCTGCTGGTCAACTCCAAGCAGCGCTCGGGCAGCGCGCATTTGAGCGGCGGTAATCATGGGGTATCCACGCTTTATGTATCAGCATGTTGATATCATACAGGCATAGTGATGTCTAGAACATCAATTATGCAATTTTCAGCATGCATGTAGGGTTGCTCTGATTGATCCAGCGTGTGTTGAAACGCCCGGATGCCCAGTGGCCTTGGAGGATAAATATCTGGCGGTTTGTATTTTTATTCTGCCGTCGGAAGATGCGTCAGAACATAATCAAGAAGAAAAATATCAAAGAATTTATTTGAATAGATTGTGTTGAAATAAGAATAGAAATTTTCGAATTTCTTCAAAACGAAGGTGTGTCGTTCTCATGAATTGATATTAATTGGGTGTCTGAGTTATTTTCCTTGGGGTTGACGTGGGCTGATCGAAACGCTATTCAGTTGGCGCATCAGCCGATATCAGGATACTCAGGTCGTATCCCAGATACATTATTGATGGACTGGCGGCGATCTGCGTCGTCTACACACAGCGGAGGGCTTCCGTGAGCAACAACGGAGCAGCCACGCGGTTCTGTAACGACGAAGTAGGACCGAAGGCATTCACAAACGTTACCGTTATTGGTGGCGGGGCCTGGGGCACGGCCCTGGCGCTCACGGCGCATCGAGCCGGGCGACAAGTCTGTCTCTGGGCGCGTGAAAAATCAGTCGTCGAGACAGTTTCACAGACGCGACGCAACCCATTTCTCCCGTCCATAGCGCTGCCCGAGACGATTGTTGTCACGGACAACCTGGATCAAGCTGTTAAAAACAGCGAACTTGTCCTGCTCGTTGTTCCCTCACAGCATCTGCGCAGCATGGCGCGGCGCGTCGAACGGCAGTTGGCTGAGGATATTCCGGCCGTTATCTGCAGCAAAGGCGTCGAATCCGACACGCGCCTGCTGATGAGCGACGTCATCGCCGATGAAATGGAGGGTCGGCCGATGGCCGTCCTCTCCGGCCCGACCTTTGCGGCCGAGGTGGCTGATGATCCGCCAACGGCGGTAACGATTGCGGCGCCTTTGAAGGGGCGCAGCTTTGGTCCGCACCATCTCGCATCGCGAATTGCGGTGACATTTGCGACGCCGACGTTCCGTCCCTATCTGTCCGACGACGTAACCGGGGTCGAGATCGGCGGCGCCGCGAAAAACGTGCTCGCGATTGCCTGTGGTATCGCAGCGGGCCGCGGCATGGGATCCAATGCGCGTGCCGCGATTATCACGCGCGGTTTGGCCGAAATCATGCGGCTTGGCCGTAAGCTCGGTGCCAGGCCGGATACGCTGTGCGGCCTCGCGGGCGCGGGCGATCTGATGCTGACGTGTTCCAGCGAACAGTCTCGCAATTTCTCGTTCGGCAAGGCGCTTGGTCAGGGGCAGCGTCCGTCGCTCCGCGACGATGGCCCGGTGGTCGAGGGTGCAGCGAACGCTCGCTCAGTCATGCAGCTGGCAACATCGGTAGGCGTCGAGATGCCGATTTGCGCGGCCGTTGACGGTATTCTGCGCGGCGACGCGGTGGATCAGGCGATCCAAAGTCTGATGGTTTCGGATCTGCGCGCTGAAGCGCATGCTTACGAAAATAGCCCGCGGATTCCCAATCCAGCCCGGCGGAAGCCGGAGGAGTGTGTTTCGGTATGAGGGTGGCGAAATTGGTGCTCGCCACCGATCTTGACGGTACATTTCTGGGCGGAAGCGACGAGGATTGCCGCGCGCTTTATCGAGGTCTCAATACCCGCGACGACGTGATGCTGATCTTCGTGACCGGCCGGGACATTGACTTCATCGCGGAATTGATTGCGTCGCCAGGAATGCCGCGCCCGCACTACATCATCGGCGACGTCGGTACCTCGATCTATGACGGAACTAAGCTCGAGCCTGTTGTCGAACTGGAAGCTCCGATAGCGACCGTTTGGAACGAAGCCAACGCACGCGTCATGGATCTGTTGCGTGACGATCCTGGCCTGAAACTGCAGGACACGCCGTTCCGCCATCGTGTGAGCTACGATTATCGACCGATAGAGTTATCTCCGCTGAGCGTGGCGAAAGTTGAAGCCGCAGGTTTTGATTGTCTTCTGTCGGCTGATCGCTTTTTCGACGTATTGCCCAAGGGGGTTTCGAAAGGACCGACACTCATCAGGCTCGTCGAAGCGCTCGGCGTTGATGCCGATAGCGTGCTGGTCGCAGGCGACACCATGAATGACTTGTCGCTGTTTCAGACCGGCTTTAAGGGCGTGGCCGTCGGAAATTCCGAAGCAAGGCTCGCAGAAGCCGTGCGTCATATGCCGAACGTCTATCGCAGTTCTCTGCCCGGCACCGCCGGCATTGCGGACGCCATCCGTCATTTCAATTTCGAGGGGGAACGACATCATGAGAAAATCATCCCTGGTGATCGTTTATCACCGACAGCCGAATGACGAGGTCGTGGTCGATGGGCGCGTCGTCTATCGAAGTCACAAGAGCCCGAACGGAATTGTTCCGACGCTGAAGAGCTTCTTTCACCGTCTGCCGCCCGAGGCCGGTGCGTGGGTGGCCTCCAAGGTTTATGATCCTGATAAGGACGAGGATTTCGATCGGATCATTCATGTGGAAGATCCGAACGGCGGCTATATCGTATCGCGCCTGCCGTTGACGGCTGAGCAGGTGGAGAGCTTTTATCACGTCACCTCGAAGGAGGCGCTGTGGCCGATCCTGCATTCCTTCCCTAGCCTGTTCCAGTACGAGAATGTCGACTGGGACACCTTCCGCGAAGTGAATCGGCTGTTTGCTGAGGCCGCCGCCGCGCAGGTCGAAGACGACGGTCTCGTTTGGATACATGATTACAATTTGTGGCTCGTCCCCGCCTATCTTCGCCGCCTGAAGCCAGATGTACGTATCGCATTTTTTCACCACACACCGTTTCCCGGACCCGACGTTTTCAACGTGCTGCCGTGGCGACGCGAGATCGTCGAGAGTTTGCTCGACTGCGATCTGGTCGGTTTCCACATTCCGCGCTACGCCAAGAATTTTGCGGATGTCGCGCGCGCGCTGAACCAAGCTGAAGTCGCGTGTGTTCAGGCCGTAGAGGAAGGGTTATCGCCGTCCGGTACGGCGCTGTCGGAGCCCGAAGTTCCGACACGGATACGGACTGCCAAGCGGACCGTAAGTTTGGGCGTCACACCTGTTGGGACCAATCCCGAGCTGGTCGAAAGCTACATTGCCTCCGAAGAGAACCAAGCGCTTCAACAGCAGTTATTGGAGGAACTTGGCGGGCGCCGACTGCTGATGACGGTCGGGCGTACCGATTACACGAAAGGCATGATCGAATGCTTGCACGCGTTCGAGCGGCTTTTGGGGCGCCGTCCTGAGATGATCGGCGAAGTGAAGATGCTCGTGACTTCAGTCCGCGCGGCCTCGACCATGAAGGTTTACGAGGAAACGCAGCGTGAGATCGAGGGCCTGGTGGGCCGGATCAACGGTCGTTTCTCGAAACTCGACTGGACGCCCGTAGTGCTGTTTTCTAATGCCATTCCGTTCGAGAAATTGGTTGCCTATTTTCGTATCGCGGACGTGTGCGTGACCACGCCCCTGCGCGATGGGTTGAACCTGGTTGCAAAGGAATTCGTGGCGGCCAAGCAGGGGCAGGTGGGCGCATTGATCCTATCGGAGTTTGCTGGTTGTGCCGTGGAGCTGCCGCAGGCGATCCTCACGAATCCCTATTCCAATCGGGCCATGGACCGCGCCTTGGATGAAGCAATCGACATGCCGGAGGACGAGGCGCGGGAACGGATGCTTGCGATGAGCAAGGTCGTTCATCATTTTGATCTGGAGCGTTGGGCAGGGCAGGTGGCCAAACAGTTCGACGAAATCGCGACAGTTTCCGGTCGTTCGAAATCACAGGCTGCCGCATGATGCGCGCCCTGGTCGTCGGCGTCCTGCTTGCTGTTTGGGGTTTATCTCTGGCAGCACGGACACCGGCTACCGCGGCAACGATTTCCATTTCGTGCGGTGCGCTTGGGGTCGAGCTTCAATTATGTACCGAAGCTGTTGAAGACTGGCAGCGTAAGACCGGCCATACCGTACGTATCATCACCACGCCGAACTCGTCTACGGATCGGTTGGCGCTGTATTTGCAGATGCTGGCGTCCGGTGCAGACGATATTGATGTCCTGCAGATCGACGTCGTATGGGCCGGCGTTTTTTCCAGTCATCTCACGGACCTCCGGCCTTATGTCGGGGATGCGCCCGCAGCTCACTTTCCTGCACTGATCGAGAACGACACCATCGATGGCCGCTTGGTCGCCATGCCATGGTGGACGGATGTTGGCGTGCTCTACTATCGCAAAGATCTGCTGGAACGACACGGATTCTCACCGCCGCGAACGTGGCAGGAAATGACGGCGACAGCGAAAGAGATTCAGGTTTCGGAGCGTGAGAGTGGAAACGCGCGGTTGTGGGGCTTTGTCTTTCAAGGCAAGGCCTATGAGGGACTGACCTGCAACGCGCTGGAATGGATCGATTCCTTTGGCGGCGGAACGATTGTCGATGCCGAAGGCCGGATCACGATAAATAACAAGCGAGCCGTGGAAGCCTTGGCGCTTGCCGGGAGTTGGGTCGGCGATATCTCTCCCAGAGGCGTGCTGAACTACGATGAAGAATCTGCTCGGGGTGTGTTCCAGACGGGCAATGCGGTGTTCATGCGCAATTGGCCCTACGCCTGGGCTTTGTCGCAGAGTGCGGATAGTCCGGTGCGCGACAAAGTCGGCGTCATGGCGTTGCCGCGTGGCGGATCGGATGGCAAAGGATCGGGAACCCTTGGCGGATGGCACCTCGCCGTGTCGCGCTACTCCAAGCACCCCAAAGAGGCTGCTGATCTGGTCGCATTTCTGACCAGCGCCGCGCAGCAGAAGAAGCGAGCAATCGCGGCGTCCTACAATCCGACGATTCCGGCGCTGTACGACGACCCAGAAATTCTCGCGGCTAATCCATTTTTTCGCAATTTGCTCGACCCACTGCGTAACGCCGCGGCGCGACCCTCGCGAATTGCTGGTCCCCATTACAATCGCCTGTCGAGCGATGTCTGGAGAGCGGCGCATGACATACTGGCGGGTGCTCCCGCTGCGGCGCGTATTGATCAACTGACGGAGGAATTGGATCGGCTGAAATACAGGGCGGGATGGTGATGAGCAGAAATCGTACCATCTCATCCGAACGTACGCGCGCCGCTTGGTTGTTTCTGACGCTGATGCTTGTCATCCTTCTCATCGTTGCGGTCTGGCCCCTGGCGCGCACGATCTACTTCAGTTTCACGAACGCAACGCTAGTCGATATGAGCCGTTACAGCTTTGTCGGCCTGTCCAACTATCTAACCTACGACAATGGGCGATGGTACGGCGTGCTGAGTGATCCGCAGTGGCTCAGGGCACTGCAGAATACGCTGATTTTCGCAGGCATTTCCGTAACTCTGGAGACGATCCTTGGTGTGCTGATTGCCGTTCTGCTCACGCTTAGCTTTCCCGGTCGCGGTCTGATGCGTGCCGCGATGTTGGTTCCGTGGGCCATCCCGACTGTGGTGTCGGCCAAGATGTGGGGCTGGATGCTCAACGACCAGTTCGGCGTCATCAACGATGCTCTGTTGAAGCTCGGCATCATCTCTGAACCCGTGGCGTGGCTCGCGGACCCAACGCTGTCCATGGCCTCGATCATTCTGGTCGATGTCTGGAAGACAACGCCGTTCGTCGCGTTGTTGGCGTTGGCTGCGCTGCAAATGGTGCCAAAAGATTGTTACGAGGCCGCGCGCGTGGATGGCATCCATCCGCTGCGGGTTTTCTTTCAGGTGACGCTGCCGCTGATCGGCCCAGCATTGGCTGTGGCCGTAATTTTCCGCCTGCTCGATGCGATGCGGATGTTCGATCTCGTTTACATCATGACCGGCGCGACGGACGCGACCATGACCTTGTCGGTTTTTGCTCAGCGCGAGCTGGTTGGCTTTCAGGATGTCGGCTACGGCTCAGCCGTTTCCACACTGGTTTTCTTCATCATCGCTCTGCTGACGGTGCTTTATACGATGGCCATGCGCCTCGACCTGGATGGGAGACGGCGATGACACGGCTGCTGAAGAGCGCGGGATTGACGCTCGCTTGCCTCGCTCTCGCGATTTTTCTTCTGTTTCCGCTCTATTACGCGGTGTTGACGTCGTTCAAGTCGGGATCGGAGCTGTTTCGTGTTTCGTATTGGCCGTCTGAGATCAATTTCGCGAATTATACGCGAATATGGGACGAGCAGAATTTCGCGCGCAATATTTTGAACTCCGTCATCGTCGCGACGTGCGTTGTGATCCTGTCGCTGGCGGTGGCGCTGACGGCGGCATTTGCGTTGGGGCGGGTCCGATTTACTGGACGTAAAACGTTCCTTTACATGGTTCTTGCCATTTCCATGTTTCCGCAGGTCGCGGTGCTGTCCGGTCTGTTCGAAGTGATCCGCGTCCTCGGGCTCTATAACAATCTCGCCAGCCTGATCTTCTCCTACATGATCTTCACGCTACCCTTCACAGTCTGGGTTCTGACGACATTCATGCGCGATTTACCCTCGGAGATCGAGGAGGCGGCGATCATGGATGGTCTTAGCCCGTTGGTGATCGTCACGCGCATCTTCATGCCGTTGATGGCGCCGGCGATGGCCGCGACAGGTCTGCTCGCGTTCATTGCGGCATGGAATGAGTTTCTGTTCGCGCTGACGTTCACGCTGTCGAATGATCAGCGTACGGTGCCGGTGGCCATCGCACTGATCACGGGGGCAAGCGAATACGAGCTGCCGTGGGGGAATATCATGGCGGCGTCCGTGATCGTGACGCTCCCATTGATGGCGCTCGTTCTGGTGTTTCAGCGCCGACTTGTCGCCGGTCTCACGGCCGGTGCGGTGAAGGGATAGTCGATGGCGGGCGTGCGACTGGTAAATTTGACCAAAAGCTTCGGCAAAACCCAGGTCATCGGCGATATCACCCTCGACATTACTGACGGCGAGTTCGTTGTAATTGTCGGGCCGTCGGGCTGCGGAAAATCGACGTTGCTACGCCTGATCGCAGGGCTGGAAGAATCCACGTCCGGAGCGATTTGGATCGGAGACGAGGACGTAACGCATCGGCCGCCCACCAAACGCGGCGTGTCGATGGTCTTCCAGACCTACGCCCTCTACCCGCACATGGATGCGTACCGGAATATTTCGTTTGGTCTTCAGATGTCGGGAGCGACGGGAGACACCGTTGCGCAGCGCGTGCAGCGTGCCGCCGAGATGCTGCAGATTACAGATCTGCTACACCGCAAGCCGCGCGAGCTTTCCGGCGGACAACGGCAGCGGGTTGCCATCGCGCGTGCCATTGTGCGTGAGCCAAAAGTGTTCCTGTTCGATGAGCCGCTCTCGAATCTCGACACGGCCCTTCGCGTCCAAACCCGCCTCGAAATTGCACGCCTGCACGACAAGCTGTCGTCGACGATGATTTATGTCACGCATGATCAGCAGGAAGCCATGACGCTGGCCAATCGCATCGTGCTGCTGAACAAGGGGCGCATCGAGCAGGTCGGCACGCCAGAAGATCTCTATCGCCGGCCCGCGACTCGATTTGCCGCTGAATTCATCGGATCACCGGTGATGAATTTCTTGCCGGCCCACATTGAAGGCGGGCAATTGACCTTACCGTCCGGCGAGACGCTGCCGGTCGCCACGCATTACAATGGTTCAGTCGATATCGGGGTGCGCCCGGAAAATGTTTCCATGGCCGAGATAGACGAGCGGGGAGCCGTGCGCGCCCGGGTGCTTCACGTTGAAGATCTGGGAGAGGCCCGCATCATTCATGCGACGCTAGCAGACGGAGGCGCACTGGCCCTCCGCTATCCCGCCGACATGCCTGCGCCCCGTAAGGGTGACAATATCGCGGTACGACTCGATGCGCAGCGATTGCATGTCTTCGGGAAAGACGGTTTGCGCATTCCATAATGCCCACGGTTGCGCACTCGCCGTGGGCTTCAACACACATCACAGCAGGGTCATGGACCATGCCGAAGCAATCGCCATTCCGGTCAACATCGCCCAAAGGGCGCTTGTCGAGCGCAGCATGATCAAGGCGGTTACGGCGACGACAGCGGCTTCTCGCAATCCGCCATTCGCGAGCATGGAAGCAGCGAGCGCCGCGATCACCGAGACAGATAGCTTGTCGAAAAAACGCATGAGAAGCGGCGACATCTCAACCCTGCTCATCAGCAGCGGACCGGAAACGCGGCTGACAAGAGTAATGCCGGCGATCAGCAGGATGGCCATCGACGCGGATAGATCACTCGGCATGAAATAGAGTACCCGCAACGCCGCCCGCTAATCCAGCGACGACAATATTCCAGCCCGAAGGCAGCCACTCCAGTGACAGTACGGCGGCGAATGCTGCAACAACCACTGAGATGACGGAGGTTATTTCCTTCGTCTGGCCCATGACGGTCGCCGCGAAGAAACAGAGCATCACAACATCCAGCCCATAAATCGCGGGATTGCCGATAAGTGATCCTCCGAAGGCCCCCAAAGTGGTTCCGATAATCCAGTTCACCCACAGAATGAGGCCCCCTCCGAGAAGGAGGCCGACGTCGCGCTCGCCAGATTTCAGAGCTGGTTGGGTGTCGGCGAAGTTTGGATCGCTCAAATAGCTCATTGCGAGAATTCTTTGTCGGAACGGAAGAGCGTTTACCCACGGAGACAACGCTGCTCCCATGACAACATGACGGGCGTTCACGGCGAGAACAATCAGTGTCAGGGATCCAAAAGCGATAGGATCGCGCCACAAATCCAGCGACGCAAACTGTGCCATTCCGGAGAAAATGATAACGCTCATTATGATGACTTGGTGGGCCGCCAGTCCTTTTTCGACGGCTGCTGCACCGAAGGCAATTCCGAACGGGATGCCGAAAATTGCAATTGGAAAAATTCTTCGCACGCCACGCGATACGCCATCGATGGTCAGCACAATTTGCTTGCCGGAAAGCACGGTGGGATCCTTGGAGTGTCTAACCATAGCACGAGTTAGACAATGCGGCGACTTGTGTGTCAACCCCTGAAGGGGTTAGAATTCAGTCATGACATATAGCAACAGCCATCCTGTGCGACTGGTGGGCGGACGACTGGCGATCGATTTCCTCAACACGGCCGATTGGTGTGCTGACGGAACTGTCGCTCGTGAGTGGATGGAAAGTCTCGCCGATGTGAACGTCTGGTTGCGGGCTGTTGGTCTGCCGAAGGCGTCCCCGCCGCGATCGATCCGTGGTCTTCATGCGTTTCGCAACGAATTGCGTCAGATCTTTCTGGGGCAGCCACATGCAGCATCGTCCGAACTTCAGGCGCATTTGCGTCGACTTCGGATCGATCCTGAAGACATAATAGCCGGTTTACGTCGGGAACCTGCGCTCGGACTTATTACCTTGTCGGCGCTGTCTATTCTGAGTGATCCTAAGGAAATGGGACGCATCAAAACGTGTCCCGGCAAGGATTGCGGATGGATGTTTCTCGACGAAACAAAGAACGCACGACGGAAATGGTGCGCGATGGAACTTTGCGGAAATCGCGCCAAAGCCTCGCGAAACTATGAGAGAAGGGTGCGATCGCACCTTGGCTCTAGATAAAGATTCGTGACGCTGCCGTATTCTCTACCGTCGAATTCCAGGGCTTTGCATCGGTAATCCGTCACCGCGCCATGCCAGATAGAGCTCAAGCGCGAGATATTCGGGCGCTCCGTAGTCGAGCACATCCGCCCGGACGCCGAGACTGCACGCCCTCAGGCGGCGATGTAACGAGCCTATGGTTTGCCATTCGAGTCTATACGCAGGCCATCCGTCAGCCTGCCCCTGACTGATAGTATCGCCGCGAAGGGTCTTGCCCCAATTCTCACTGTGACATTGACTGCAAGCGAGATTGAGCTGGCCCTGGCGTTGCGAATAAAGCGCTCGCCCCATTTCAAAGAACGGACGAGCAGAGCCGCTAATGGAAACGTGCCGAGGAACGCCACGAGATTGATAGGTAAGATAAGCCGTCAGCCCGAGCAACTCGTTGCTTTCATAGGCGAGGGCGGGAACCTGCATCTGATCGGTACGGCACGTATTGATGCGGCCTTCAAGATTGAGCAGGTTTCCCTTCGCATCAACCGCCGGATAGCGTGCAGCCACGCCCTTCATGCTTACAGTCGCATCCTGGTGGCAGCTTGCGCAGGATTTTCCTGCGGCACCTTCGGGCTGCCTCCACAATTTCGAGCCGCTTTCGACCCACAGCATCCCCGGGTTGGCGAATTCATCTGCTTGCAAACGCTGCGTCTCTTCGGATTGAAACTGGGCACCGGGTAGTGGCGGCGAAGGCCGATCGTCAGCGATGCTGGGCGTCATAGCCAGCGCGAAAAGCAGAACGGTAGTCCAACCGCGCATCAGGTAACCGTGAGTGGCCGCTGCTCGGTCGTTGTCTCGCCGCGATCGTCGGTCCACGCGAATACGATCTCGCCGCTCTCCGTCGCGGTCGTGGTGAAGGCGACATAGGGATTGGCCGAGACGCCGGGGAACATATCGGTGCGGAAGATCTCCTCGCCATTATAGGTGACGACGAACGCCGTAATAATGTGGCGCGGAATAGCAAGACCGCGATTGTCGCGGCGATAGCCGGTTTCCATTTCGTGCTGGATGATGGTCTTGATCTGAATGACCTCGCCCTTTTTGGCAGAGGCAGGCATCGCGATGCGTGTCGGCTGTGGCATGGCTTTCTTCAGCCTCCGTCAATGCAGGCTGCGATGGTAATGACGACATTTGCATCGCCGGACCAGAAGCTGCCGTCATTCATGGCGGCAATGGCGGTAACGCGTTGCGAGTCAGCAAGGCGAATGTTGGTGTTCACGGTGGGATTTGGGCCAGCTCGTGGAGACACGTGAAAGCGCACCACGGTCGTAATCCGATTCAGCTCGGAGAAAATGTGGATGGCCTTGACGTGATCGGCCTCGGTCATCGGACTATCGACCGTCACCGCGAGTGAGACGATATTGCCGTTCTCCGCCAACTCGGGCAGCACGAGGTTGACTCGTCCTGGAGCAATCGGGGCGCCGTTCGTCAGAGAATTGATTGCACTCGCCATTTCCTGAGGCGTTGCCTGTGCCGTGCCTGTGATTGGAAGACATGCAATGGCGATCGTGCCAGCGAGCACATTGCGCCGTGTCGGTTCTTCGCGCGAGGTTCTCGGCACCGTCATTCTTCGCTGTCCATTTTCATTTACTCAATGACGTAAGATATGCGACGACGTCTTCAAGCTGCTGCGCATTCAGCACCGGCTTGTCACGATATCGCTCTGCCACCCGCGTGAGATCCTTCACGCGATAAAAAGGCGGCATCAGTGTCTTCGGGTTCAGCAGGCTCTGATCAACGAGGC
Organism: Pseudomonadota bacterium; assembly: GCA_023428365.1. Classification (GTDB taxonomy): domain Bacteria; phylum Pseudomonadota; class Alphaproteobacteria; order Rhizobiales; family Hyphomicrobiaceae; genus ZC4RG25. The sequence goes on from JAEYYQ010000121.1 coordinate 13,868, forward strand.
GCAGGCGAATTTGTCCCGTGTTCAACCGAGTGCCGACGCCCGTCAAATCCGACCCGAGTTCACCCATGAAGCGTTCCGACGGCTCCGGTACCTTGTGACAGATCAGACAATTGCCGGTGGTGCGATCCAAAACCAGCGACCTTCCGCGCGCCGCATCTCCGGTCAAGCCACCGATCGGCTCGGGTATGGTGTCGCCGACGACGCGATAGGGCACCAGTGCATCGTCGGCCTGCACGCTTATCGACAGCGTCGCCATTGCGGTGGCGACGCTGAGTGCTGTCATCAAAGCCCGTCGCTTCTGCTTCACGCCCTAAGCTTGACGTCGGCGATCGGGAGTGAGCGAACCGGCTTGCCAGTTGCCGCGAAGATTGCGTTGAGCACGGCCGGTGCGGCGACGCAGATCGTCGGCGCGCCGACGCCGCCCCAGAAGCCGCCGGACGGGACAAGTACCGTCTCGATTTTCGGAAACTCCTCCATCATCATCGACGGATAAGTGTGGAAGTTATCCTCGACCACGCGCCCGTTTTCGAACGTGATCTTCTGGTGCAGTGTGCCGCCTAGGCCGTAAGCTACCGAGCCTTCGACCTGCGCGACCACCTGGTCCGGATTGACGACATGTCCGGAGTCCGTACCCATCACCAGCCGGTGAATCTTCAGCTCTCCCCGTTCGGAAACGGATACCTCCGCTGCGGCTGCAACGTAGCTGCCGTAGCCCATGTGCTGGGCGATGCCGCGGAACTGTCCTTCCGGTGGCTTCGTGGTCTCCCAACCGATCTTCTCAGCGACTGCGTTCAACACGCCGAGATGTTTCGGATGACTGGCCATCATCGCACGCCGGAACGCAAGGGGATCCTTGCCGACCGCCTTGGCGACTTCATCCATGAAGCATTCGAGAAATACGGCGTTCTGGTTATTGTTGACGCCGCGCCAGAAACCCATCGGGATATGCGAATTCCGCATCGCGTGCTCGATCAGCAGATTCGGGATGGTATAGCCGAACTGCCCCTCGGGTCCGCTTGGATTGAGCCCCTGGAACGCGATGGGGTCCATGCCGCCGGGACCGACCCGCTGCGGGAATGCAGAGGCCAGGATCGACGGTGCCGCGATCCGCATCT
>JAEYYQ010000147.1 GCA_023428365.1 Pseudomonadota bacterium
GTTCACGACCGGCTACACACGCAATGCCATCGTCCACCACGGTCGGTTGGATGCGAACGTCCATCTCCTGCATAAGCCCTATACGCAGCAGGAACTGGCTCGCAAGCTGCGCGAGCTTCTCGACGGCGCGAAGCGGAAAAAAGCTCTGAGCGGGACATCTGAAGTTTGACGGTTTCGTCGGCGCTGGGCTGCGTTTCATCGTAAATGATGCCCGTGGCGCAGTGCTCACGTTCAACGTCTTATGATAAATTGCACAAAGACGATTGCAAAATAATGATATCGTTGATACGTATTGATTGTTGGGGATGGAGCGATCGCCCATTAAAGCAGACGATGGAAGAGGCGTTGGAAAATGGCCCAGAAACCAGAAGTCACCGGATTTTTTGATCCACGCACCTGGTCGGTTCAATACGTTGTCGCTGACCCTGAGACGAAGGCGTGTGCGATCATCGATCCGGTCCACGATTTCGATGAAAAATCCGGTCAGACGGCGACAACAAACGCTGACAAACTACTCGGGTTTATCAAGGAGAAGGGCTATCGGCTTGAGTGGATTCTCGATACGCATCCGCACGCGGATCATTTTTCAGCTGCGCACTATCTGAAGCAGCAGACCGGCGCGCCGACCGCGATGGGTGAGAAGGTGGTCGAAGTCCAGAAGCTCTGGAAAGGTTTTTACAACTGGCCCGACTTTCCCGCGGACGGCTCGCAGTGGGATCGGCTTTTTGCTGATGGCGATACGTTCAAGGTCGGGAATATCGATGCACGCGTAATGTTCTCGCCCGGTCGTACGCTGGCTTCCATAACATATGTCATTGGTGATGCGGCGTTCATCCACGACACCATGTTCATGCCCGATAGCGGCACCGCGCGGGCTGATTTCCCCGGCGGTAGTGCCAAGACACTCTGGAAATCGATTCAGGCTATTTTGGCGTTGCCGGATGAGGCACGCCTTTTCACCGGTCACGACTATCAGCCCGGCGGGCGTGAGCCACTTTGGCAGTCGACTGTTGCTGAGCAGAAGGCGAAGAATACGCATATGTCGAAGTATCTGACCGAGGGCGAATACGTTGCTGTTCGTGAGGCACGCGACCGGACGTTGCCGATGCCGAAGCTGATCCTGCATGCGCTGCAGGTGAATACCAATGGCGGCCGTTTGCCGGCGCCCGAAGCGAATGGGAAGCGCTATCTGAAAATTCCGCTTGACCTACTGACAGGCTCTCCCTGGGGATGATGCCATGCGCGAAATGCTCTCCTGCGAAGCGGTAAACATGAAAGCCAACGTCGACGAGGCGTCGGCTTTCCTGAAAAAGCTGTCAAATCCCGATCGCCTCTTGGTGTGTTGTGCACTCGTCGATGGTGAGCGGTCGGTGCGCGAGTTGGAGGATATTCTGGGCATTCGTCAGCCCGGATTGTCCCAGCAGCTAGGGGAGCTGCGCGAGGCCGGCCTGATCGAGGGGCGCAAGGAAGGAAAGCACGTCTTTTATCAATTGGCGGATCCGAGAATCCAAATCTTCATCGCCACGATGCACCAACTGTTCTGTGATAACGGTTCAAAGCGCCGGAAAACGTGAGATTGATCCTATGACCGAATTCACACCGATAGCTTCTTTCCTGGGCGGCGCGTTGATTGGCCTCTCCGCCGTCTTGTTGATGCTGACGCAGGGGCGCATCGCGGGGATCAGCGGCATCGTTTCGCGCTTGTTGCCACCTACCGGCGACAACGGATTCGGCGGGCGTCTCACCTTCGTTCTCGGATTGATTGCGGCGCCTTTACTGATGATGGCCGCCACCGGCGAGACGATCCAGCAAACCGTTTCATCTAACATGCTTCTGATGATCGCCGCGGGGCTGCTCGTCGGATTTGGTTCCGTCTGGGGGAACGGCTGCACGTCTGGTCATGGCGTCTGTGGATTGTCGCGCCTCTCGGTGCGCTCGCTGGTCGCGACGCTCGTTTTCATGGCGACCGGTTTCATCACTGTCTTTGTCGTTCGGCACGTGCTTGGGGGTTGATCCATGGCTTTGCTGATCAATTTCGTCATTGGGCTGATTTTTGGACTAGGCCTTGTCGTCTCCGGCATGAGCAATCCGGCCAAGGTATTGAATTTTCTCGATCTCGCCGGATACTGGGATCCGTCATTGGCGTTCGTTATGGGCGGCGCCGTGATCGTGGCGTTTATCGGCTACCGCATCGTACTGCAGCGGAATGCGCCGATTTTCGATACCAAGTTCCATGTGCCGACACGCACGGATGTCGATACCCGCTTGATCATCGGTCCGGCACTTTTTGGAATTGGCTGGGGTCTCGGCGGCTTCTGTCCTGGTCCTGCTCTCACAGCGATTGGCCTCGGCGCACCGGGTACGTTGATTTTTGTCCCCGCAATGTTGGTTGGCATGTGGGTCGCGCGGCTGATGGCGGAGCGTCGCGCTTAAGCTGCTGGCCGTCATCAAGCCGTGGCGAGGCGGGTCTCACTTTCATGACACTGGATGCGTCGGTCTCCGGGCTGGCGCCATTTGCGCAGGAGCGTGCGTCATGTTCGCACTTGCGGCGGTGTAATCTGTCGCCTATCTAAATTTCAGAAAATTCTGAAATTACAGATTGTTCGTGCGCCAGTGAATCTTCCGCCCCTGATACAATCCTTTGTCTTG
>JAEYYQ010000250.1 GCA_023428365.1 Pseudomonadota bacterium
CGTCGCTGTCATCGCCGCCTACCGCGACCTGCCGCCCCCGATCAAGGAACTGATCGACTGGGACCAGCAGCGCAACGATGTCACCGTCAAGTACGAGCAGATCGTTTCCCAGTTTACCGCCGACGAATTGCTGCCGCTGCCGGGCGACGAGAATCCGGAGGATCTGAAGGGTCCGATCACCATCGACGGGCTAAGGGTCGTCGACCGGCGAGGCTCGCCGCTCCTGGATGCCTCCGTGACCATCGGGCAGCCGTCGCATGTGGCGCTGGTCGGTACTGCCGGCAGCGGACGGGATATCCTGGCGAAAGTTCTTGGCCGGCAAATTACGGAATATGAGGGCCTGGTCCGTGTCGGGCAGATCAGCCTCAAGATGCTATCAGACGAAGCTGCTGGACGGTTGCTCGCCTATGCTGGACCGGAACCGCTGATGCTCTCCGGTACAATCCGCGATAACGTCGCGTATTCGCTGCGGCGTATCCAGCCAGCCGATGACGATCTCGGCGAGGAAGACCTTTCCGCGACGCGTCGGCGCCGGCGCGAAGAGGCCGTCCGAAGCGGCAACCCTCTCGCACATCCTGAGTCCGACTGGTTTGATTACACCGCCGCGGGCGTGTCAGACCACGATGCCCTCGACACGGCTATTCTCGATGCCCTCGAAGTCGGTGGCATGAAGGAAGAGATCTACTCGTACGGCCTGAACGGAAAACTCGGATCATCGCCGCCGCCCAATGCGGAACGGCAGCTGATCGAGGCGCGGCACGCGGTTTACGAAAGGCTCAGCGCCGAGCGCCTGAATCATGTCGTCGAGACCTTCGATCCGGCGCGTTACAACATCAACGCCGCGATCGGTGAAAATCTCCTGTTCGGCGTTCCCGTGGGGAACCGCTTGAGCAGTCTCGACCTGGCAGCGGATCCGTACCTGCGCACGATCCTGGAAGCCGAAGCGCTGGTCGAACCGCTCACGGAACTCGGCCTGCGCATTGGCGAGTTCACCGCAGAAATGTTCGCCGACTTGCCCCCGGGGCATCCCCTGTTCGAGCGCTATTCGTTCATCCGCTCCAATGAAATGGAGCAAATCCAGAAGCTGATCGATATCGCCCGTCAGCGTGGCGGAAAGAGACGTTTACCCACTGGCGGCCGCACCCGCCTCATTGCCCTGGCGCTCGGCTACATCGAGCCGCGCCATCGTCTCAATCTTCTCAACGATACCTTCAATGCCCGCATCCTGCGCGCTCGGGCCAGCTTCAAACGCTATCTGCCGCGCGATTATGCCGACCGGATCGAGTTCTATGACCCCGACAAGATCATGACCGCCGCACCGATCCGCGATAACATCCTGTTCGGGCGTATCGCGTTCGAGAGTTCGAATGCCGAGCGGAAAGTCTGGACGGTGGTGCGCGAAACCCTGGCCAGCCTCGAACTGGAGCCGATCGTCTATCGGCTCGGGCTCGACACGGAAGTGGGGCCTGGCGGACGTCTGCTGCATGCGCCACAGCGCGCTGCAATCAATCTCGCGCGGTGCCTCGTCAAGCATCCGGAGATTTTAGTCCTCGATGGCGCCCTATCGACGTTCGGCCAATCGGAAACCCGCGCGATCATGAAACGGCTTCGCGAAGCCTTGCACGGCCAGACGTTGATCGCCACCATGGCGGATGCCAGTGAAGCTGAAGGTTTTGATGCTATCATCCAGTTCGACGGTCCGCACATGAAGAACGACCATCAACCGACAGCGGCGGTCGCATGATCAGCAACCGCAACGCTATCCATGTCGAAACAGACATCGGCGCATGACAACACCGTCCACCAAGGCCGACAAGGCGATACCCGACACGCTGCTTCACAAGGTGGCATGGGAGCGGGAGATCCGGCTTTGGGCTGGGCTGGTGCTGTTTACGTTCGTGACGATGCACCTGCTCAATCACGCGCTCGGCATCTTTGGCCTCGCTGCCATGGAAGCGATGCAAGACTGGCGCGTCTCCTTATGGCGGACGTGGCCAGGCGTCATCCTGCTTTATGGCGCCGCCGCAGTGCACATGACGCTGGCGATAAAACGCATCGCGCTCCGCCGCACATGGCGTATGCCGGTCGAAGAAGCCGCGCAGATCGTACTTGGGCTGAGTATCCCAATTCTCGTCTACGAACACGCACTCGGCACGCACTACGCCCACCGCTGGCTTGGAACAGATGATTCCTATCCGGCGGTACTGCAGCGCATCTGGGCAGGACACACCGTAACGCAGTCGATCCTCGTACTGGTTGCATGGTTTCACGGCGTGATCGGTATTCACTACGTGTTTCGCTCACGGCCATGGTTCCCGCGCTTTCGGGATATCGGCTTGCTGCTCGCGTTCCTCGTGCCGCTGTTCAGCATTGCCAGATTCGTGTCTGCTGCGCGCGAAGCGATGCAGCGTGACGTCCCGACCGCCATGTTCACCCCCCAGCAAGCCGCCGACTTCGCGGTCGTCGCTCAGCGCGCCCAATGGATCCTGATTACTGTTTTGGGTCTGCTCCTCGCATTCATTGTCGGGCGCGCGATTCTGCGGCGCTTGCGGCATACCGTTCCTGTCCGCTACGTCGGTCACGGTGAAATTGATGTCCGGCCCGGCTCGACATTGCTCGAAGCCAGCCGTGAGAACAGAATTCCCCATCCGTCGCAGTGTGGTGGCCGGGGACGCTGCTCCACCTGCCGCGTTCTGGTGCTCTCGGGCCAGGAAACGCTCCCCGAACCATCGGCGACAGAACGCACGCTACTCCGCAAGATCTCTGCGCCGGCCAGCGTTCGCCTGGGGTGCCAGATCCGCCCGACCCAGCCTCTCACGGTTCAGATCCTATTGCCGGTCGCTATCCGCGGCAGCCAGATCGATTGGGAAGAAGAGACCTACAAATGGGGTGTTGATCGTGAAGTGACGATCCTGTTCGTGGATATGCGTGCCTTTACGACGCTGGCGCAGAAGCAGCTTCCGCATGACACCGTGATCCTGATCAATCGCTTCATCGGTGAGCTGTCGCAGACGGTTGAAGCGCATGGCGGGCGTGTCGGGATGTACCTCAGCGACGGCCTGATGGCGATTTTCGGCCTGGAAGGGCAAACGCGGAAAGGCAGCCGCTCCGCGATTGCAGCCGGCCTCGACATGCTGAAGGTCACGCAGGCATTGAACGCGGAACTCGGCTCGGCACTGCCGATGCCTCTGCGCGTCGGCGTCGGCATTCACACCGGCCCAGTGGTTCTCGCGCGGGTTGGGGATGTCGAGCGCGGCTACATGATGACGGCGCTCGGGGAGACGGTGAGCATCGCCAGCCGACTGGAAGGCGCGACGAAGGAATTTCTCGCCGACATGGTCGTCTCCGATGCCACACTTGCGGCGTCAGGACTTTCGTTATCAGGATCGATGCCGCGTGAACTTCACGTCCGAAGCCGCGAACAACCACTGAAAGTGCACACTGCGAACGAGACTGTCACCGCCGAGGCTGCGGCCTGAAACCCGGTGTGTGAGAGACTTGGGGGGGAACTGCCATGAGCCGCCTGGACAGCTTCATCGCGCGCATGCAAGCGCAGCGTGTTCTGTTGAACGCCATCGCAGCCGAACTCAAAGCAGCCGGAAACGGGTTGCCAGGCCCGGTCTTCGAGTTGGGGCTGGGTAATGGGCGGACCTACGATCATCTGCGCGAAGTGATGCCGGATCGACGCATCGTTGCCTTCGACCGTTCCCTGGTCGCCAATCCGCGAAGCGTGCCGCCCGCCGAAGATCTGATTCTTGGCGAGATTGCTGAAACCGGCCCTGAATTTGCGCGTCGTTTCGGCAGCATCGGCGCCCTGCTCCATGCCGATCTCGGTAACGGTGTGAGCGCTGACGACACGCGCTTACAGCAATGGCTGCCGGCAACTGTCCTGGCCATGCTGCGATCGGGTGGCCTTGTGCTGACGTCGACACAGCTCACGCATCCGCATTTGCGCGAGCGACGGTTGCCGCAAGACGTCCCACTCGGCCGCTACTTCATGTACCAGCGTGCGTAGCGCGTCGATTCTTGCCCATAACGGCTGCATTGGACGGCCCATCAACACATCGTG
>JAEYYQ010000207.1 GCA_023428365.1 Pseudomonadota bacterium
ACGGCCGAGCCCAAGGATTGGAGTGGACGAACACAAATGGCCTTCGCGTCGTTGGGCGCGAACAGACGCTGACGGCGCCCCGAAAGCTCGGCGCCGCGGTGCGGCCGAGCCGGCGCCCGGTCAAGCAGGCGCGCAAACGGAGTTCCAGCACGGTCCAGAAAGCAGCTTACATTTCGGATACCAAGCCGGCTGCGCCGTCGGGAAGTCTGTCCGGTGGCGTCCGCTGGGTTGCCAATTCAGGTTGCCTTGCGAGCAATCTGCGCGGGGTCATCGCCCACCTCGCTGCCAACTTTGGCCACGTGACCGTCAATTCGACGTGCCGCAGCCATCGACACAATCGGCGCGTCGGTGGGGCACCTAAATCCCATCATCTGACAGGAAACGCTGCTGACGTCAGGATCCGCGGCAACGTGCGTGGCGCCCTCGCATATCTTCGCGGCAGCGTCGGTGGTCTGAAGCACTACGACGGCGGATTGTTCCACATCGACAACGGACCAAAGCGTCGCTTTTAGAAGTCGAGTTCGCCATTCCCGAGCATCGATGGCTTGGGAATGGCAGACGCCCTTTAGCCGATGTCCGTGCTCGTTCTGCGCGCGCACTGGGCGTGGCGTCATGCGATGGACGTCACGCGGTTTATGGATGGCCCTACGTTGTTCGTCTTGGAAGGCATCGCTTTCTGGCTGCGACTAGCGCTCAAGCTGGATGGTCGGCGCTGACCACGGGCCGCGAACCACGAGAATATCTTGAGGAACAGCTGGTGCCTGGGGGCGCCCAGCGGCGGCTGGCGAGGCATCCTGAACAACTCGGATGTCGATCTGACGCGAGACGAGGCTGACAGTGCCTAGGGCTTTCAGACGACTTTCGCCGGAAACGGCTTCCACCAACTCACTGGCGACGACGCCGCGATCGACGCGCAGTTTCGCTTCCAGGCCATCGACAGTCGTCTGGCCGCGCGTTGCGACCTCCCAGCCCTCGATCTTGCTCTTTTGTGCAGCGCCCATCAGCGACTTCATGTCGATGCCTAAGCGTCCGCCTTCGCGTAGGCTGACTGCAGCTTTGCCGCGTAGCTTGCTGACCAGTTCCGCGGCCGTGTTGCCGCGCGTGGTCAGATCGATGGTGATCGTCGACATGCCCTGCAAAGCGGTGCTGTGACCGAGCAGCAGTGTGCTGGCACGCCCGGCATCTATGCCGTCGAGCTTTCCGCGAACCGAAATCTGTGGGGGGGAATCCAAAAGGTTTGCCGTCACTTGGCCGCTGCCTTGTCCGGCCTCGATTCCGATCTCGGCGATGTCGGCCAGCAGTCGGCCCGATTTCAGCGACACCGATGCAGCAAAGCGGCCCAGTTCCATTCCAGGTAGCAAAACCTGACTTGCAGAAATTCGTAGATCGGCATCGAGTTGCCCACCGATCGGCAGTGGCTGTTCATCGAGCGTGCTGAACCACGGCAACAGGGATGCAAACTGCCCCTTGAGTTCCTGCGCGAGATAAGCCGTGAGATCCAAAGTCTTGAAGGCCAGAGTACCTGTGAGGTTAGGCTTGTTGCCTCCGAACGCCAGGGCAAGGGTTCCGGTCGCCGCATTGCCATCGAGCTGGAAGGTCGCCTTGTCGAAGGCCAGTGCTTGAGCCTGCCAATCAACCTCGCCGGCGATGCTCATCTCCTGCAGCCCCGACCCGGACGGCCACGCGGCGCCCAGCCAGCGCGCGACCTCGCGAAGACTTGTTACGGCGACATTCGCCTGTCCCTGCAAGCGCAGTTCGTCAGTGGCAACAAGCCGCCCATCAAAGGAAATCTGCAGCAGGGGTGATTTAACGACGGCTTTCAGAGCACGACTGGCCCCTGCCTTGCTATCGAGTAGGCTGGGACCGGAGACGTCAAAGGAGACCTCCTGTCCGCGAAACGTGCCTGTTCCGCGCAGGCTGAGGCTGGTTCGCCGGCGAGCCGTAAGGTCGGCCGTGACGTTCGTCAGCGTCTCGGTCTGCCCACTCGGCAGCTTGATCTGAACGGTGCCGCGACGGATGGCCAGTTTCTCGAACTTCAGATTGCGAACCGCGTCAACGAGCGGCGCGGTATACATCACGGGGTCGACGTCTTCATCGGTCTCGCCGCCAGCGAGCTGGAAGACACCGCCATCGATGATCAACGATCCGGATCCATCCTCCGGCAACGTAACAGGCGCAGCGGAGGCCGCGCGTGAACCGGCGGGATTTGCGAGTTCTATGGTCCCGCTGTCGATCCGTATGCCGGTATCTGGTCCGATCTCGAATGACGATGTGATGTCATAGGATTCAGCCGGAGCCGCAACAGAGGTCCGCGCAAGCTGAAAATCACTCGTGTTGAAGCCGAGAACCACAGCAATGCAGATGATCAAACCCAGCAGGCCGCCCACGGCGAGGATCGCCGTCAGGTATCGACCGGGCCTGATGTGCGGCATCTGGAAAACCTCATTCGTCATGCGCGACCAAACCTCGTTCAGGCCGGAGCCGCCAACGTCGAGGTCGGTTGCAGGCGAGAGTGTTCTGTTGTCATCAGCCCGGAAATCTTATTAACCACCGATCCCTGCGTGCGCAAGAGAACGCTTGAGTGTGTCTCTTGTGCGCAAATCGGTCTCGTGCGCTGCGAGGCGTTCATATACGTTGACCGTCAAGCTGGCGAGACCTAGGCGAACGATATGGAGATTTTGATGGAGCAGCCCCTCTGGCAGCCTGGAGATGAGCGCAAGGCGTCGACCAACATGGCGCAGTTCATGACCTCTATCGC
>JAEYYQ010000211.1 GCA_023428365.1 Pseudomonadota bacterium
CTCCGGTATGATGATCCGTGAGGCCTTTCATTCCGAGCGTGAGATGTTCCCGGCCTCCATCGTGGTAAATCAGACGATTGTCGGCTGTTCGCTCGTGCGTCAGGGCGCCGGCATCGGCATACTCGACCCGTTCCCGCTGATCAGCAATCCGGACGACCAACTCCGTCTCGTGGCATTCAGGCCGCAGCTGCAAATTCGGCCGAGCATGATCCTGCCGCCCGAACGGCCTCAATCGGTGGCCAGCGAACTGTTCCTTGAGACGCTGAAGAAGACGATGGACCGGGCGATCTCGCGCTCGCCGCTTCTGGCGAAGGCGTAGCGATCCGCACCGATTCCCGGTTCATCTGCTGGGATTCGGCAGGTTTCTGTGGTTCGGCGCATAACCTTTTCGCACTCCTTGTGGAAGCAAAGGCTATTGGCGATCAATCGGATGACGAAGATAGCTTTCAGCCACGGAGACGCTTCGGCGTTTCGTTATTGCAAGGCGACTCGAGGTGGCAATGAACATCGCTTCAACGCAGAATTGGCACGATCGCGCTGATAGCCTCCAAATCGAAGGGCGCGCCTATATTGACGGCGAGTATGTGTCGAGCGCTTCCGGCGAGGTATTCGACTGCATCAACCCGGCGAATGGGCGCAAGATCGCAAGCGTCGCGTCAGGCGACGCGGAAGACATCGAGCGTGCGGTGAAATCCGCCCGCAAGGCCTTCGACGGCTGGTCGCGGATGGCCGCGATGGACCGCAAGCGGATCCTGCTCAGGTTCTCGGAGCTCATCCTCGCCAATCGTGACGAGCTGGCGCTGCTCGAAACCCTGAACGTCGGGAAGCCCATCACCAGCAGCACCGGCGGCGATATTCCGAGCGCCGCGAACTGCATTGCCTGGAATGCCGAGGCCGTGGACAAGCTCTATGGCGAGGTGGCGCCCGGCGCCTATGACATGACGACGATGGTGATGCGCGAGCCGCTTGGCGTCGTTGGTGCGGTTGTGCCATGGAACTATCCGCTTTCGATGGCTGCCTGGAAGCTCGGTCCGGCGCTCGCCACCGGCAACTGCGTCATCCTGAAGCCTGCTGAGCAGTCGCCGCTGACGGCGATCCGCATCGCTGCCCTTGCCATGGAAGCGGGAATTCCAAAGGGCGTGCTCAACGTGGTTCCGGGTTACGGCGAGAAGGCCGGCATGGCGCTCGGGTTGCATCCGGATGTGGACTGCGTCACGTTCACCGGTTCGACCGAGGTGGGAAAGCTATTCCTTACCTATTCCGGCAGGTCGAATGCCAAGCGCGTCAGCCTGGAACTCGGCGGCAAGAGCCCGCAGATCGTGCTGGCTGACTGCAGCGACCTCGACGGCGCCGCGCGGGCGGTGGCAGCGGGCATCTTCACCAATGCCGGCCAGGTCTGCAACGCAGGGTCGCGGGTGATCGTGGAGGAGGGCATCCGGGAAGCTCTGCTTGAGCGCGTGGCCAAGATCGCCGCCGAGCTGAAGCCCGGCGATCCGCTCGATCCGGCGACGCGCCTTGGTCCGGTCGTCGATGATACCCAGATGCGTCGCATCCTCCAGTACATCGACATCGGTCAGGGCGAAGGTGCGCGGATCCTGACCGGCGGCAAGCGTGTGCTCGAGGATACCAACGGCTTCTTCCTCGAGCCGACCGTGTTCGAGGGCGTCGCCTCCCGGATGCGGATCGCGCAGGAGGAGATCTTCGGTCCCGTTCTCGCCGCGATCACCGTGTCCGGCTACGAGGAGGCGGTGGAGGTGGCCAATGACACCGTATACGGCTTGGCCGCCTCGATCTGGACCGACGACCTGCGCAAGGCTCATCGCGCGTCCAAGGCCCTCAAGGCTGGTGTCGTGTGGGTGAACTGCTTCGACAAGGGCAGCATGTCGGCGCCGTTCGGTGTCTTCAAGCAGTCTGGCTTCGGGCGTGATAAATCCTTACATGCTCTTGAGAAGTATACAGATCTGAAGTCGGTCTGGATCGCGCACTAGATCAACCCGTCAGTGAGTTAATAGCAGGAATGTTCCGGCGAATAGCCAGAGCACGGGGTACATTTGCGTGAATAATCTGACGCCTAACACTCCGCATTACATGGCGGCCGTTCGGGAGCGAATCCGTTCAGTCGAGGCGATGACGTTGCCGACCAATCTCGGCGAACTGATTGATTCCGCAGCTGCGGCCGCGCCGGATAGGGTGGTTTGGAACTTTTTCGAGACCGGCGAAACCGAGACCTACGAAGGTCTTCGGCAGCGCGTGAACCATCTCGCCTCCCGTCTGGTCGATCTCGGCATAACGAAGGGCCGGCACGTCGCCGTCATGCTGCCCAACATGCCTGCCATGCCCCTGGCCTGGCTGGCCCTGGCGCGGATCGGGGCAGTCATGGTGCCCGTCAACACCGGCTACAAGGGACGTGAGCTCGCCTACGTCCTGCACGACAGCCAAGCCGAGTTCATCATCATTCACAGCAACTACCTGGAATGCCTGGACGTCGCGCGTCGCGACCACGGCGTCACGCTGACCGAGGCTGTGACCTTCGTGGTTGCGGGGGGCGGCGCGCGGAGCTGGGAGAGCCTCGCCGATGGCAAGCTGGACCAGTTTGAGCCGCCGGCAAAGGTCGAGGCGGACGACCTCCTCAACATCCAGTACACGTCCGGCACGACCGGGTTCCCGAAGGGCTGCATGCTTACGCAGCGATACTGGATCGTCTCGGGCCATTCCAACGCCCACCGTGACGG
>JAEYYQ010000268.1 GCA_023428365.1 Pseudomonadota bacterium
TGACCATCGGGGTGAAAGGCGAGAACCTCGCCGATGACGAGGTTCTCAATCACGCATCGTTCAAACGTTCGGATGATGTGCTGTTGCCCGGCGCCAACATCAGACTGTTCGGCAGCGTCAAGTTCAACTGACGGCGATGGGCATGCATGGGGGAACCCGTTCATTCTGGTCCGGTTCGCCGTGTGTCCGGCGGACTGGCCAACCCACACCGTCATTCCCGCGGCGGCGGGAATCCAGGATACGTCTCCACGGGCAAACGGCTGCGTTGGAGTCCGCGACCAGCGTCAGACCGGTGCGGCAATAACCAGAGCACGCAACGTGATCTGGATTTCCGCCTGCGCGGAAATGACGGAAGAGAGAATTGAAGCACGGCGCAAACTGGACAGGCCTTCACCTAGAAAACAACGACGCTGCGGATGCTCTTGCCTTCGTGCATCAGGTCGAAGCCTTCGTTGATTTTTTCGAGTGGCAGCGTGTGCGTGATCATCAGATCGATCTCGATCTTCCCGTCCATGTACCAATCGACGATCTTGGGCACGTCGGTGCGCCCGCGCGCGCCGCCGAAGGCGGTGCCCTTCCACACGCGTCCGGTGACGAGCTGGAACGGACGCGTGTTGATTTCTTGACCGGCGCCGGCGACGCCGATGACGATGGATTCGCCCCAGCCGCGATGGCAAGCCTCCAGGGCCGTGCGCATGACTTCGACATTGCCGGTGCAGTCGAACGTGTAATCGGCCCCACCGATTTGATCGGCGCCGCGCTTGGTCATGTTGACGAGATGAGCGGTGAGATCCTTGCCGACCTCCTTCGGATTGACGAAGTGGGTCATGCCGAAGCGCTCGCCCCAGGCTTTCTTGTCGTTGTTGAGATCGACGCCGATGATCATGTCGGCGCCAACGAGGCGCAGGCCTTGGATGACGTTGAGGCCGATACCGCCGAGGCCGAACACGATTGCGGTTGCTCCGGCTTGCACCTTCGCCGTGTTGATCACGGCACCGATGCCGGTGGTGACGCCGCAACCGATGTAGCAGATCTTGTCGAACGGCGCGTCCTCGCGAACTTTCGCTACGGCGATCTCGGGTAGGACTGTGAAGTTGGAGAAGGTCGACGTGCCCATGTAGTGATGAACGGGGCGGCCTTCAAACGAGAAGCGGCTGGATCCATCCGGCATCAGGCCTTGGCCCTGGGTGGAGCGGATGGCGGTGCACAGATTTGTCTTGCGCGACAGGCACGACGGGCACTGCCGGCATTCCGGAGTGTAAAGCGGGATAACGTGATCGCCCTTCTTGACGCTCTTCACGCCGGGGCCAACGTCGACCACAATGCCTGCGCCTTCATGGCCAAGAATGGCAGGGAACAGCCCTTCCGGATCGGCACCCGAGAGCGTGAACTCGTCCGTGTGGCAGATGCCAGTCGCCTTGACCTCGACCAGCACCTCTCCCTCTTTCGGGCCTTCGAGATCGACTTCGACGATCTGAAGCGGCTTGGCCTTTTCGAGGGCAATGGCGGCGCGAGTTTTCACGGGGGTATCTCCGAGTAGCGTATTGAAGAACATCCCGAAGAGCCGCGGCGGCCCTTCGGAGTGAGTGTGATTATGGCAGGCGCGGCGGTTCGCTGAAACCCCTTTGGATTTGTTGCAGGAGCGGCGCGGCCGCGGGTGGCGTAAGTCAGTCCCGTTCGACTTTGACGACCTGTCCGGAGCGCGCGTCGATGTCGACCTCAATTTCGCGGCCGGAAATGTCCTTGCCCTCGACTTCCCACTTGCCGTCGTCGCGCTCGACTTCCTCTACCGTAACGAGGCCCTGCTGCTTGGCTATTTCGATGGCTTGCTCGGCTGTAATTGTTCCCCGATCCTGAGCGACGGCAGGGCCACCAAGCACAAGTGTTGCCATGGCGAGAGTAGCGAGCGCTGACTTTCCAAGCATTCCGGATTTCTCCTCAATTGAACAATGGCGTTCAGATGGGGAGCGAGGTCGCCAAACGCAAATCAGGGCCGCACAGCGGCCCTGATCGCAAGGTCAATCTCGATGTCTGATCTCAGTGCTGACCCCAGACCTCGACTACGGCGGCGCCTTTGCCGACCGCGCTCTTATCGAAGAAGCGCGAACGGTACTTGGCGCGGATTTCTTTGATGCTGCGCGCGCCGCCTTTCAGGTCCACCGGCCCATAAGACTCGTTGGCATCGACGCGACTCTTGGCGTTGATGACGTCCTCGTTGCCGCTCTGGTAGACGATGCGCAGTTCGTTCAGTGTGATGGCGCGATCACGGACCGAGACGCGAATGCGTTTGAAGCCACCCTCGTTGCGGCCGACCTGGATTGCCTCGTTGTCAAAGCCGACGAAGCCTGCGGTCTTTGCGCCCAGGAGCACCCAGCCCTTATTGTAGTTGCGACCTTCGCCATTCGGCCCCAGCCAATTGGCAGCGTAGTCGCCATAAACTTCCACCCGCGCCATGCCCTTGAAGTTGGGACGCGAGCGATAGCTGAGCTGAATTTCGCGGATGAAGCGGTCGCCCTTGATCGACAGCCAGTTCGAACGAGAGTTTTCCTTGATATCCGCGTTGACGGCCAGAACATCCGGCTCGCCAGAGACGTAGATCACCTTCAGCTCATTGAGGTGAATGTCGTTTTCAAGCACGCGAAGGCGGATGCGATCGAATTTGCCGATCTCCGCACCGACGCGGATGGCGTCGTTGTCGCGGCCAAAGCCGACGCTCTGTGCACCGAACATGACGGCGCCACCATCAGTCACCGTACCTGGCTTGGCGGTATTCCGTTCCGGCGAAGTCGGGCCGGCGACGACCTGGCCACCGCTGGCGGGACGCGCCATCTTGGCTCCGGCCGGTGACTGCAGAGCGTAGACCTCGACCAGGCTCTTGCGCTTATTGGTCGGGTTGTTCTTGAGAGACAGAGTGACGTCCGTCAGGAAGCGATCGTCAGCCCTCAGATCCATCGGGCGCGTGCGCTCGCCGGTCTTCAGATTGATGTTGCGGCGTTCGTTGGACGAACTGCCGTTGGCATAGCGGACTTCGATATTGACGATATCGACTTCGCTGCGCCGGTTGATCAGGCGGATGGCTTTATAAGCCCCCTTCGCCCTGGAAACGTCGATCGAACCCGTGTTTTTAGTCGGGTCGATTTCGCTTTTGCCGACAAGCACCCACTTGTCCGCCGACCCCTGCTGGGCCTGGACAACGGACACAACGCCGGCCGCCGAAACGGCGAGGCCAGCGATGAGCAGCCTCCGAAACATGACTGGCACTCCCTGATGAATCCCCTGAGGTCCCCTTGGGCCCCAGCAGGGAGTCGTAGGCCAAATCCGATAACTGAGGAAGGAACTCCCAATCGCTCGATTTGAGTTGTCCACGTGATGCGGCATTTACATCCGCCTCTGCGCGTCGGTAAGATTCTGACAATGGCGAAGGCTGTTGCTGGAAAATCGCACGATTTGCATAGATCAAGGCGCGTCAGTAAGTTCGCGTCCAAACGGTAAGCTGCGGATTGCAGCAATCACAGGCCCGGCGAGGAAACATGACGACGGCAGCGGCTCCGGAGCAGGGGCATCAGCGTGGCGATGTAGCGACGGCCGTTGCTGTTTTACGGCAGCGTTTCGGTGATCGGCTGCAGACCGGCGAGGCGATTTGCCGGCAGCACGGCCATACGCTGACGTGGATCGCCAATCAGCCGCCGGACGCCGTCGTTTGGCCGGAGTCGACGGAAGAGGTGCAGGAGATTGTGCGTGTCGCCAGCGCACATCGCGTGCCGATCATCCCGTTTGGGGCCGGGACGTCTCTTGAAGCTCATGTCAACGCACCGTACGGCGGCATCTCGGTCGATTTTTCGCGCATGAACCGCGTGCTCGAAGTGCATGATCGCGATCTCGATTGCGTGGTGCAGGCTGGCGTCTCGCGCAAACAGCTCAATGATTATCTGCGCGACATGGGACTGTTCTTCCCGATCGATCCCGGTGCCGAGGAGGCGACGCTGGGGGGCATGGCCTCAACGCGTGCATCGGGGACTAACGCGGTGCGCTACGGCACGATGCGGGAGAACGTTCTGAACCTCACTGCGGTGATGCCCGACAGCACGGTCGTTCACACCGCGCACCGCGCGCGCAAATCATCGGCGGGATATGATCTCACGCGATTGCTGGTCGGGGCGGAAGGAACGCTCGGGCTGATTACCGAGCTGACGGTTCGTCTCTATGGCATCCCAGAGGTCGTGATGTCGGCGGTGTGCCCGTTCAAATCGATCGAAGGCGCCTGCAATGCCGTGATCCAGGCAATCCAGCTTGGTCTTGGCATTGCGCGCATGGAACTGCTCGACGAAGTCCAGGTGATGGCGATCAACACCTACTCCAAGACCTCGTTCGAGGAACGGCCGACGCTTTTTCTGGAGTTCCACGGCACGCAGGCTTCCGCGCCCGATCAGGTGCGGCTGTTCCAAGAGATCGCGATGGCCGAAGGTGCCATCCGGTTCGACTGGGCAGAGCGCGAAGAAGATCGGCGGACACTGTGGAAGGCGCGCCACGACGTCTACTGGGCTGTGCGTTCGACATGGGCAGGACGCGACGTGCTCGCGACTGACGTGTGCGTTCCGATTTCCCGGCTTGCCGACTGCGTGTTGGAAACCCAGGCGGATATCAAGGAGAGCGGCCTGATCGCGCCGATTGTCGGACACGTCGGCGATGGCAATTTTCACACCTCTCCCGTCGTGGATATGAAGAACCCGGACGAGGTGGCGCGCGTCGAGAAGTTCCTGGAGCGGCTCGCCAAACGTGCCATTTCCATGGATGGCACCTGTACCGGTGAGCACGGCATCGGTCAGGGCAAGCTCAAATACTTGAGGTCGGAGCTCGGTGCCGGTGTCGATGTGATGCAGCAGATCAAACGCGCGATTGATCCACTGGGCATTATGAACCCTGGAAAGATCGGGTCTTACGCGCGCTGATGACAGGCCGGACCGTGGCGGCGTCGGCCACGTTCCGACGCCTGTTGCCTCAACGTCCCGCCGGATAGCGCCAGAACAGGCCGCCGTTGGTTGTCGTAACCTCCTCCAGCGTCGGCACGCGCGATTTCGGCGGCCGCGTTCCGGTGCGGATCAACTGCTGGATGTCATCCAGCAGCGTCGTCGTTTCGGCATAGCCCGAGTGATTTAACGACCAGATGTCCGTGTTGATGCCGGTGACGTCGATGGTGTCGATGCCGGGCAGAACGATCGGGCCGGTGGTGGGAACGTCGCCAGCACGCGGCACCCCGCCC
>JAEYYQ010000358.1 GCA_023428365.1 Pseudomonadota bacterium
GTGCGGCATGGGAGGAGAGAAGCAATGAGCGATATGAAGATCGCAGTTATCGGTGCCGGTGGCCGCATGGGGCGATCGCTTGTCCAAGCGGTCCATGCAACGCCTGGGGCCGTCGTGAGCGGCGGCATCGAGCGTGCGGGGTCGCCGTTACTGGGTCAGGATGTCGGCGCAGTTGCCGGCGTTGGCGATCTCGGCGTGAAGATGACGGACGACGCGCTGGAACTGATCGCGCGCTCTGACGCTGTGCTGGACTTCACAATTCCGCAGGTATCGGTGGAGATCGCCGGGCTCGCGGCCAACGCCCGTATCGTGCATGTGCTGGGAACCACCGGTTTGTCGGAAACCGATCAGGCGGCTGTTGCGGCTGCAGCGCGACATGCCACGATCATCAAGGCTGGCAATATGAGCCTCGGCGTCAACCTGCTGGTGGCGCTGACCAAGCGTGTGGCGCAGGTTCTTGATGAGGACTTCGACATTGAAGTTTTGGAAATGCATCACAAGCACAAGATCGATGCGCCATCCGGAACGGCGCTGATGTTGGGGCAGGCGGCGGCGGAGGGGCGTGGAATCTCGCACAAGGATCGCAGCGTCCGCGTGCGCGACGGCCATACCGGTGCGCGCAATCGCGGTGATATCGGCTATGCGACGCTACGCGGCGGCAACGTCGTGGGCGAGCATACCGTTATCTTCGCGGCGGATGGTGAGCGCATCGAGCTGACGCATAAGGCGACGGATCGGGGACTGTTCGCCCGTGGCGGTGTGCGCGCCGCGCTGTGGGGGCGCGGCAAGCCGCCGGGGCTCTATTCGATGATGGACGTGCTCGGCCTTTGACCGCCAGCGGACGTGACGAGAAACAAGGATTGCAATATGTCGAATGACAACGTGCTCGTACTGGTCCGCCATGGCGAGAGCGAGTGGAACAAGTTGAACCTGTTCACGGGATGGCGTGATCCCGACTTGACCGAGAAGGGCGTTGCAGAAGCCCACAAGGCCGGTGAGCAGCTCAAGGCTGCAGGCATTTCGTTCGATGTTGCCTACACGAGCGTGCTGAAGCGGGCGCAACGGACCCTCGACATCATCCTCGGCGAACTCGGCCAGACGGGGCTCGCGACGCACGAAGACAAAGCCCTGAATGAGCGCGACTACGGTGATCTGTCGGGGTTGAATAAGGACGATGCGCGAAAGCGCTGGGGCGAGGAGCAGGTCTACATCTGGCGCCGCAGCTACGACATCAATCCGCCAGGTGGCGAAAGCCTGAAGGATACTGCGGCGCGCACGCTGCCTTATTACGACGCGCAGATCTGGCCGGAGGTGAAAGCCGGGCGCAACGTCATCGTCGCTGCCCACGGCAACTCGCTTCGCTCCATCATCATGCAGTTGGAAGGGTTGTCGGCGGAGGAGATCCTGCGTCTCGAAATTGCCACGGGTGTCCCGATTGTTTATCAGCTCGACGAAAACGGGCGTGTGAAGAGCAAGCGCATTCTGGACTAACTCAGGCTTGCGGCACTGCTGAACGGGGGGATTGAGCATGGCTCTCGACGATGTCGCCGAGTTGGCGGAGGTCCGCGAGAAGGGCGCGCGTGATCGTTGGATCGCGCTTTATATCGGCGTGCTTGCGGTTTTATTGGCGGTTTGCGCGCTCGGCGGTGACAATGCCACGAAGGATGCCACGCACAAGAATATCGAAGCGTCCAATACCTGGTCGTTCTTCCAGGCCAAAAATCTGCGGCGCCAGATGCTGCGTTTGCAGATTGATGATCTGACCCTGCAACTGGCTGCGAACCCGGACATGCCAGCCGAAGCCAAGGCCGCGATCGAAGCCAGAATTCAGGCCTACAAGGATCAGGACAAACAGCTCACCAGCGACCCGAAGGGCGGCGAAGGTGTCGACGAGCTTTTCGCTAAGGGTAAGACCCTCGAAGAAGCCCGGAGTGTGGCTCTCGAAAAGGATCCCTATTTCGATCTCGGGCAGGCTTTCCTGCAGATCGCCATCGTGCTCGCTTCGGTCGCCATTATCGCGGGCACGAATTTCTTTGTGGTGCTGAGCGTTCTTGTCGGTATCGCCGGTGGTGTGATGACACTCAACGGCTACCTGCTGCTATGGCAGATCCCTTACATCGGCTGAGGCCGTTTTGCTGAGCTGTCAGCGAAAAATGTAGGGAATCTCATAGCTGAGCTGGGCCGCTGCCAAATGCGGCGGGGGCTCGGGAAAGCGGACCGAACGAACGGCCGCGAGGGCCGCTTCGTCGAGAACGGTCTCTCCGCTCGATGCGATGACGCGGGCGGCATCAACTGCCCCGGAGCGAGCCACAGTAAAGCCGACGCGCACCGTGCCACGGACACCGGCTGTCGTTCGTGGCCGGCTTTTAGCGAGCGTTTCCAGGACAGTTTGTGCGTATGCGTTGGCCGCGCCGGCGCTGGCTGCTGCTGCTAGCTGCTGGGGTGCTTCGATGCCATCGACGCCGCGGGCTGTCGCGCCACCCTTTTCGGCAGCGGCGGAGGCTTCGGAGCTCACGGACGGCGCGGCGCTGTCGGGCGCCACCTCGGCGGGTTTGTCCGACTCGACCTCGGGCGGCTTTTCGTCAGGTGTCTCAGGGCGCTCCTTGGCGATGGCCAGCACGACTTCGGCGGTTTCCGGAGGCTTTTCCTCGATCGGTTCTGGCATGACGAGGTCTGGTATCGGGCCCGCTGTCTGCTCGACGGGCTCGGCCGCCGCCTGCTTTTGATCGGCCGCGGCGGCGGACTCCTTGGAGGCCTCTATGCTGCCTGCCGTGTCATCGACGTTTTGGGGCGCTGCGTCGTCAGCCTGGGCAGCCGATCTATTGCGGCTTTCGAGCACCGCCGTCGTCACGATATCAACGTGGACAGCCTCGAGTTCCGTGCCGCCGGCACCCACCGGACCGATCAATGCACCCCGTATAAGGGCCGCGAGTACAATGGCGTGAGCGGCGAAGGCGACAACGAGGCTGAGAGCCCAATTCTTGCGCTGATCGGCGCGCGACAGACCCTCTGCTGCCGACAGATCGACGGATACCGCGTCGAGGACGGCGGGATGTTCGGGCTGCGCGCCGTCCTCCTCGTCTTTCTCCTCCGACAGGCTCGGATCGCTCATTCCCCGTCCCGAAGCAGCTCAAACGTGCGGTGCTTCGGAACCATTTACACTACCGCTCCCCGGCTGTCCTTAGCCGTTTCAAGGGCCGTACCACTGCTCCGGCAACCACAGCGCGATTTGCGGAAAGACGATGATGAGGATGAGGCCCAAAAGCTGCAGGCCCATGAACTGCATCATCCCAAGGTAGATATCCTTGAGTGACCATTCAGGCACCACGCCCTTGAGGAAGTAGGCCGATAATGCCACGGGAGGTGAGAGCCAGGCCGTTTGAAGGTTGACGGCGACAAGAATGCCGAACCAGACCTTGTCGAAACCGAGACTATCGACCAGCGGCAACAGGAAGGGAACGACGATCAGGACGATCGGCACCCATTCCAGCGGCCATCCGAGCAGGAAGATCAGCGCCATGATCATCGCGAGGATGATGTAGCGGTTCAGCTCCAGCCCGAGCAGGAATTCAGTCAGCATCGACGGCGTGCCAAGCCGCGCAAAGACCGCGCCGAAGAAGTTTGACGCCGCGACCAGGAACAGGATGAGGACGGAAATCTCGAGCGTCTTGATCAGTGCATCGCAGAAGTTTTTCCAGGTCAATCGACCGTAGGCCAATGTCAGTAGCAGTGCACCGGCGGCGCCGCAGGCGGCGCCTTCGGTTGTCGTGGCGATGCCGAACAAAATGCTACCCAGAGATGCCAGAACAAGAGCAGCCGGTGGGACAAGGCCGGCGAAGAAGTCGCCCCAGATTTCTCGCTTACTTGTGGCGTGAAACTCTTTCGGCAACGGAGGGCCGAGCGCGGGGTTCAGCCAGCAGCGGAATACGGCATAAGCTGTAAACAGTGAGGCGAGCAGAATTCCAGGCAGGATCGCAGCGGCAAACAACGTCGTGACGGGAACTTCGAGCACCGGTCCCATGACCACGAGCATAATGCTCGGCGGCAGGAGAATGCCCAGCGTGCCACCAGCGGTGATCAGTCCCGCTGACATCTTGACGTCGTAGCCCGATCGGATCATCGGCTTCCGCGCCATGATTCCGAGGATGGTGACGGACGCGCCGACGATACCGGTCGCCGCCGCGAAAATCGTCGCGACGAACATGACGGCCAGGAACAGCGAGCCGCGCGTGTTGGCCAACATCTTTTGGATGGAGCTGAATAGGCGCTCCATCAGGTTGGCCTGCTCCATCATGATGCCCATGAACACGAACAGAGGCACCGCGGCGAGCGTTTGCTCCATCATCGTGGCATTGAACTGGAGCGTCAGCAGATAGAAGACGAGGTCGCCGAAGCCCCAGTATCCGAAGACAATGCCGAGGAAGATCAGTGTGAAGGAAATCGGAAAGCCAATGAATATAGCAAACAGCATGACCCCAATCATCGTGAGGCCGATCAGTTCTGGGGTCATTGGCCGGGCCACCGATTATGAGAGGATGCGTAGAGGCACTTCAGGAATTCGGCGAAGCCCTGCAGGATGAGGAAGAAAATGCCGATCGGTAGAGTCATTCGGACGGGACCAAGCAGTGGAGCGAATGCTGTGTCCATGCCGCGCTCGGCGCGAATGACGCTCGTCCAGGCCCAATCGAATGATACCCACAGCAGGATGATCATCGATGGAAAGAAGAAGAGGATGTAGAGCGCGGCATCCAGGCGCGCCTGCGTGGGCACAGACCATGTGCGGTAGATGAAGTCGGACCGGATGTGGACACCCTTTGACAGTCCGTAAGCCGCGCCAAGAACGAACAGGGCGCCATAGAACATGCGGCTGATATCGTACGCCCAAGTGGTCGGCGCGGTGAAGAAGTGACGGCCGATGACCTCATACATCATTGCGAAAATGATCGGGATGACCAGGACCGAGGCAATCCTGCCGACCCAGTAGCTGAGGCACTCGATGACGGTAATCGTCTTTGCCATCCAGGGCGGCATGTCATCAGGCATGCGATCTGATGAGCGCCGACCCGCTATGAGTTCGTCGGTAAATTCCGGTGTTTCCGCCATCGAAGTCCCGGCTTCAAAAAGTTAGTCGCGGAGGAAGTGGCCAGCAGCGCGTCGGTGTTGTTATCCACCCGATGTCGTTTGTTGTGCCGCAGTGCCTTCGGCTGAAGCGGCACGGGATCGTCGTTCGCTCATATGTTCCCGTGCCGAACTTCGCTGTTTCGCCGATCTCTACTTCTTCTTCAGAGAATCTGCGTAGGCGGTGCCGAGGTTGGCATTGGTCCGTTGCGCCTGGGCCCAGAACGGGATCGCCGTTTCGGCGAATGCTCTCTGGGAATCGTAGACCTTCTTGAAGAAGGCGTTCTCGTTGGCGTTCTTCTCGAACACCTTTTGCGCCGCCGCCATGTACTCCTTGAAGTAGTCATCCGGCGTATCGTGAAGCTGCACGCCGTGCTTTTCGGTCAGCTCCTTCAACGCCTTGCCGTTCTCATTGATGCGGTAGGAGACGGCTTTGATCATCGAAGCGTTGGCAGCGACGTCGAGCGCCTTCTTCTGATGGGCGGACATCTTGTTATAAACGTCGCCATTGAGATAAAGGTCGGCGTTCACGACCACCTGATGCAGGCCCTGCATGTAGTAATGCTTGAGAACCTTCTGGAAGCCGAAGGTCATGTCGGGTTTCGGGCAGCACCATTCAGCACCGTCGATAACGCCCTTTTCGAGCGCCGGCAGAATTTCACCACCGCCCATCGCAACGGCGGCAACGCCGATGTCGCTATAGATCTGTCCAGGA
>JAEYYQ010000436.1 GCA_023428365.1 Pseudomonadota bacterium
TATTCGGCACGCTGATTAGCGTGCGTGACAGTTCATATGCGGCTTTCGAACAGATACTTGCTGAGGCCCGCGCCCCGAATGTCGACGTCAGAGCGTTCTGGGAGGTCTGGGAAGAATGCAATATCAAGGGGTATTGGAAGCCCTATCGGCGTTATCGCGATATTTGCCGAGAAAGCCTCGCAGAAGCCTTCCACGTTTTTGGCGTGCAGGACGGCGACCCCGATCTCATCCATCACTACTTCAATGCATTCCCGCGTTTCTTCCTCTACCCGGATGTGATGGATACGCTCTCGCGGCTGAAGCGTCATTTCCGTCTGGCGGTCGTATCGAACATCGATGACGACTTGCTCGACGCAACGCCACTCCCGAAGATCTTCGATCTCGTGTGCACAGCCGAGCGAGCACGAGGTTACAAGCCGGATGGCGCGCTCTTTCGTTATCTGCTCGCGAATGCGGGAGTGGAGAGAGATCAGCTGCTGCACTGCGGCCAGTCGCAATTCACCGACATGGTTGGTGCGAAGCCACTCGGCATGACAGTGGCTTGGATCAACAGGCGCGGCATAGCGCTCAACGCGACCGTACCCAAGCCCGACTTCGAACTGCCAGATATCCAATCTCTCAGCACTGTCGTTGGCGAAGGAAAAGTCTGAACCGAAGCCGACTTTGAGCGCCGGCTTTGCTGCCGTGGCTTGCCGTTTGATAGCAATTAGCAAGGCCTCCCACGCAAGGGCGCCCTCAGTCACACGGCAGTCACGACAGACTGTCGAGTTACATCGAAAGCAGGCACTTCTTGGAACCTTTGAGTAACGATCACACAGCGGCTTGCCATGCTGTTGTGCCGTAACGGTTCGCCGTCTCCTCGTTGAAGTTGAAAGCAAGCCCCGGATCGGTCGGCAGCGCGATGCGACCCGCAACCGGCTTCAACTCGCGATCAAAGAGCGGCTGCGTGCAGACAATCGTCTGATCAACGAAATACTCGGCCAACGCGGAATTTGCCTGTGACGCGGCGAGGTGGACGTGGATGTCGTGCCAGGCATGCGGATAGACCGGAATGCCGTATGCGGAGGCGAGCCCGCAAATCCGACGCCACTCGGTGATTCCACCGCAGACAAGTGCATCGGCCTGCAGGACGTGGGCCGCACGTGCATCGAGCACGGTACGGAACCGCCAGCGGCCAGCTTCAATTTCACCCGTTGCCACCGGAATAGTCGACGCCGCGACGAGGCGCGCATGACTGTCGATATCATCCGGACTGAATGGCTCCTCCAACCAATTGGGGCTGTACTTTTCGAAGCGGCGGACGAATGGGAGTGCAGTAAACAAGTCACTCCACGCGTTGTTGGCATCGAGAAACAGCCGCACGTCCGGACCGATTCTGCGCCGCGCCGCGGCAATACGGCGTTCCTCTTCTTCGAGATCGCGCAGCCCGACCTTCATCTTGACGGCCTTGAAGCCCAGCTCGACATATCCGGCAAGCTCGTCGGCCAGATGCTCAGCCGTTTTACCCTCGCGATAGTAACCGCCACTGGCATAACAATCGACGTATCCGTCCGTGTAGGAGCCGAGGAACTGCCAGAGCGGCAAATCCACCGCGCGTGCGTTATGGTCCCATAAGGCGATATCAAGGGCGCTCAAGGCACGCATGACGGATCCTGCTCGGCCATGCAGGAGCGAGTCGCGATACATCTTTTCCCAAAGGCCTTCGACCATCAGCGGCGACTTGCCGATCAGCATTGGCCCGAGCAGCGAGACTACGGCGTCAAGCGCGACCGAACCGGCCGAACTGCCGGCGTACGTGTAGCCAAGGCCGATCGCATCGTCGGAAATGACCCGGACGAGGAGATAGTCCCGCGCGTTGACAGTGCGCGTCGCGAATGACGTTTTCACGGCCAGCGGCATGCGGACGAGCCGTGCCTCGACCCGCTTGATCGCTGAGGGTGCTCTCCGAGTCTGCTGAGATGTTTCCGATGCTGTTAAAGTCATGGTGCTCAATTCCGTTTCAAGGTCTTTAGTTCTGATGCCAGCCGATGTGCCGCAGAAAGTCGCGCGTCCGCGGCTGCTGAGGATCCGTAAAAATCTGTTCGGGGATTCCTTCTTCGACGACGCGGCCGTGGTCGAAGACAATGGTCCAGTTGCTGACGCGCCGCGCGAAGTTCATCTCGTGCGTCACGACAATCATCGTCATCCCTTCTTCCGCCAAGGCGGTCATGACGGACAGCACCTCTCCGACGGTTTCGGGATCGAGCGCCGATGTCGGCTCGTCGAACAGCATGACCTGCGGCTTCATCGCCAAAGCGCGTGCGATCGCCACGCGCTGCTGTTGGCCACCCGACAACATCGAGGGATAGCTGTTGGCCTTTTCCGACAGGCCGACTTTCTTCAGAAGGTCGTGGGCGAGTTCGATCGCCGCCTTGCGCTCCGTTCCGAGCACCGTGAGGGGACCGGAGGTGATGTTCTCCAGCGCGGTCATGTGCGGGAATAGTTCGAAATTCTGAAACACCATCCCCATCCGCTGGCGCACAACTCGGGCCTGCTTTTCGGCCTGCGGCAGGGGCTCTCCGGCAAACAGGACACGACCGCCCTGAATGCGTTCCAGAGCGTTCGTGCATCTCAACAGCGTCGATTTTCCGGAGCCTGACGGCCCGATCAGGCAGACGACCTCGCCGCTGTGGACCCGCGCATTGACACCATCGAGGGCTTTGAAGTCGCCGAACATTTTGACGACATCCTCGTAGACGACGATCGGCGGTCGATCGTCTCCGCGCCGTTTGATTGGATTGACGGCAGGCATCATTCAGTCACCCCAAATCGGCGATTGATCCAGTCCACAAGTTTCGCCTGCGGATAGCCAAGCATCCAATAAATCACCGCCATGGCCGTCAGCACTTCGAGGATGCGGAATGTCTCCGAGCGAACCTGGAGCGAGACGTAGGAAAGCTCGCTCACGGCGATGACGGAGATCAGCGACGTGTCCTTGAACAACGATACCCAGGTGTTTGCGAAAACTGGCAGCACACGCCGGATCGCCTGCGGCAGCACAACCTTGGTCATAACCTGCGACTTGCTCATACCGAGCGCCAAAGCCGCGTCGACCTGGCCTTTGCGAATGGAATTCACACCGGCTCTGAACGTCTCGGAATTGTATGCGGACACGATCAGCGATAGTGCCAGCAGGCCGGTAGCCATGGGCGGCAGATAGACGCCCGTCAGGACGGGCAGCACATAGAACGTCCAATAGATGAGCAGAATGAGAGGCGTTGCCCGGAACAGTTCGACATAAAAAGTCGCGATCCCGCGCAGAGCCACAAACCTCGATGTCCGCATAAACATCACGAACAGGCCGCCCGGTATCGATATCAACATCGTCAACACGGTCAGCAGGATCGTGTTCATGACGCCGATCGCGAACGCTTCGCGATATTGCCAGATGACAGACCAGTCGAGCGTCATGACCGTCCCAGGTGCGCCAGGCGCGAATAGATCATGTCCGTCACGCGCGTGACCGGAAGGATGATGAGGGCGAACACAACGATTGCCGTCGTGTAGAGTTCAAGTGGGTGATAGCTCTGATCGGCAACAACGGCCGTCGTGCGCATGAAATCGGGCACGGCAATGACCGATGAAATCGCTGAATTCTTGATAGTGATCGACAGCATGTTGCCATAGGGCGGCAGCATACGGATCGCAGCCTGCGGGAGCAGAATGCGGAAAATGGTCTGCATCCGGGACATGCCGAGGGCCATCGCGGCGCGTGTTTGTCCGGGGCGAATGGATATCATGCCCGCACGAACAATTTCGGAGATGTAGGCCGCCACGTAGACGCTCAATGCAATGAAGGCGGCCCAGAACGGTGGCAGCGTAAACCCGACCACCAACGGAAACGCGAAGAACGTCCACACCAGGACAACGAGAACGGGGATGGCGCGCGCGGAGTCCACGTAGAATGCGAGCACGATAGCGAGCCAACGCGGACCGTAGAGGCGAAACAGAGCAACCGCGGTGCCAAGAACAGTCGCAGCCACCATCGTCATGATCGATAGAGCAAGAGTGACCCCAAGCCCCATCGCGAGGTATCGCCAGTTGGCGATAACCGGTGTCAGATCGAAGCTCACGCGCTGAGATCCCTGTGCAGTAGCGGCCGGCGTCGCCGTAAGACGACGCCAGCCAATTGTCAGAGCTGCTCTGCGA
>JAEYYQ010000470.1 GCA_023428365.1 Pseudomonadota bacterium
ACGATACGGCTTCGACACAATCATGATGAGGCGCACAGACCATCCGGGCGCGCGTCGGCCCTAGAGTTGTTTCAATCTCACGAATCCAATCACGGTAAAAGCTGATTGCGATCGTGTGCAAAGTAGCAAAAGAAAGAAATGCACGACGACTACGGCTGCCACCCTGATAGTGATCCCGTTCGCGGTATAGCATCTGGACCATTTCTTCGGCCGTCTTCCGGAAGCTTTTGCCTTCCGGCGTCAGCGTGGCAGGGAAAGTACTTCGATCGACCAGCGGCACACCGAGCCAGACCTCCAGATTCTTGATGCGGCGGCTGAACGTCGGTTGAGTCAGATTGCGCATTTCAGCGGCGCGGGAGAAATTCAACGTTGCACTCAGGGCGAGGAAGTCCTCAAGCCAGGCTATCTCCATTCTCTCCTCCAGTGCCCAGCAATTGGACAGTTTGCGCCCGCTGTATAGTCTTATACGAATTTTGCATAACCTATGCTGAGATTCAATTTCACACTGCACGAGACTGGCCGTAGCGTTCATCCTCGGTAGGATCCACTCGCAGAAACAAGGGGAGTTATCGCATGCACCGTCGCACGAAAGGCTTGGGTTGGCGGGGATTGATGGCCGCTTTGGCCGTCATCGGACTGACGCATACGGCCTCGGCGCAGGAGAAAAGCGATCTGGAACGCATCACCAACACGAAAGTCGTGCGTGTCGGTGCCATTGAAGCGTTTCCATACTATCGAAAGGATCTGGCGAGCGGAGAATGGGAAGGTATCATTCCGGACCTCACCCGGCTGATGTTCGGAAGCATCGGCGTCAAGGTGGAGTTCGTTCCGACCGAGTGGGGCACCGCGGCTGCTGGACTTCAATCTGACAAGTTCGATCTGGTTGGCGGCTTCAACGCGACGCCGCAGCGCGCGCTCGCGGCAGGATTCTCGAATATCATCGCCGAGAGCAAGATTGCCATTGTTGGATTTTCCGACAAGGTGAAGACGCTCACGACCTGGGACGCGGTCAATTCCCCGGACGTCAAGATCGCAGCGGTTGATGGCGCATCGACGACCCGCGCGGCTCAGGCGTTCCTACCCAAGGCCAGCTGGACGCTCGTAAAGTCCACCGACGCCATGATCCTGGAATTGGAAAGTGGCCGCGCTGACGTCATTCTCTCCAATGAACCGACGCTCGCGCTCTTCCTTCAAGCCAAGAAAAAAGGCGAGCTGGTCATTCCAAGCCCACTTCGTGCCCAACCGATCAATTTCGGAATGAGAAAAAATTCCAAAGACCTCCAGGAGTGGGTCAACATCGCTCTCGAGTATTATCAGATCTCTGGTGATGTGACGGCAATCTGGAACAAGTATCTCAGCACAAAATGAGCGCTGCATCGATGCCCCTCACACAATCCGATGCGGATGCTCCGGCGCTGCTCACTATTCGGAATTTGCGTAAGAACTTCGGTGCGATCGAAGTCCTGAAAGGGATCGATTTGGACATCGATCGCAATCAGGTGGTGGGCTTCATTGGGGCGAGTGGGTCCGGTAAATCAACACTGCTGAGGTGCATCAATTTTCTCGAAGAGCCCACAGTCGGAGAAATCCGGCTGGAGGGCGAACTGATCGGCTTTTCCGATCGCAATGGAAAGCGGACGAAGCGCAGTTCCGGCGAGATCAGCCGTCAGCGCCGCCAAATGGCAATGGTTTTCCAGCAGTTCAATCTATGGCCGCACAAGACGGCTTTGGAGAACGTAATGGAAGGCCCCCTGATCGTTCAAAGGGCGCCAAAAGCGGAGGTTGAGGAACGCGCCGTTGCGCTTCTCAAAAAGGTGGGCTTGGAGGATCGCCTCCATAGCTATCCAAGCCGGCTATCGGGTGGTCAGCAACAGCGCGTTGCAATCGCCCGTGCCCTGGCGCTTCAGCCCAAAGTTATGTTGTTCGATGAACCGACATCGGCGCTCGATCCGGAACTCGTTGGCGATGTGTTGAAAGTGATCAGCCAACTCGCAGAAGAGGGGATGAGCATGGTCATTGTTACGCATGAAATGCACTTCGCTCACCAGATCTGCGACACGGTCGTCTTCCTGGATCAGGGTGTGGTCGCCGACATCGGCACTGCGGATCATGTTTTCGGCGGGACAACCAATAAGCGCACGCTGGAATTCCTGAACCGCTACCTCGAGCGCAACGGCTGAAACTGGAACTCCGGTCTATGCAATCTGCTTACGAATGGGACTTTGCTGTCGTTCTGCAGTATCGCGAGGTTTTCCTCCGAGCTATCGGCACGACACTCACCCTGGCAATCACGATCGTGATTTGCGGCATGGTGCTCGGCCTTGTTCTCTATCTGATACGTGTGAATTCCTGGCGCCCCGTTTATTACCTCGTCACGACTGTCATCGAGATATTGCGTGCGGTGCCACCACTCGTTCTGCTGGTCTGGATCTACTACTGCATGCCCATCCTCACGGGCCTCTCCCTCAATGGATTCCAGACGGGTGTGTTGGCCCTGTCGCTTTATAGCGCAGCGTTCTATTCTGAGATCTTCCGAGCTGGATTCCAGTCAATTGATAAGGGACAGATCGAGGCTGCGTATTCTGTTGGCATGACGCGATCGCAGATCCTGCGGAGAATTACCGGTCCACTCGCGTTTCAGCGCATATTCCCTCCGCTCGTCAGCCAGTGCGTTCTGGTGATCAAGAATACGTCCCTAGCCGGTTACATCGCGGTTGCTGAGATTCTCTATCAAGGCCAACAAATCAGTATACGGACATTTCGCCCGTTGGAAGTTCTGACCGTCGTCGCGCTGATCTTCCTCGCCATTATTCTGCCGCTCACGTTCCTGGCGAACGTGTTGGAATCCAAATACCGCAAGAAATACTTCAGATAACATCGGAGATATCGCATGCCCTACGTGCGAGTCGAACTGATTGAAGGTCGCGACGAGGAAAAAAAAGCCGAACTCGCGCGCCGCATCACGCAGGCCATGGTGGAATGCGCCGGCACCAGCCCGGAGAGCGTGTTCGTCGTTTTTGAGGACGTCCGTCCGCAGAATTGGGCGATCGGCGGTGAACTGATCTCCGAGCGCAAGCGCAATCAGGAAGCCAGTCGATGACAAGTCCAAATACTGCGAGCGGCCGGGGAAAGGCGCCGGCTGAAGTACTTATTGTCGGAGCCGGTATCGTTGGCGTTTGTTGCGCGGCTTATCTTCAACGCGCTGGCTTTGGCGTCACGCTGATCGACCGATTGCCTCCCGGCAATGGTTGTTCTTTCGGTAACGCGGGCAACGTCAGCCCTGGTGCGGTTGTGCCGTATTCTATGCCCGGGACGCTCTGGAATGTTCCGCGTTGGCTTCTTGATCCGTTAGGGCCGTTGGCCGTACGCCCTGCGCATATGCCCAAGCTGATCCCTTGGCTGTTGCGTTGGATGCGGGCGAGCCAACCCGACAATGTGCGTTCAATCTCGCGCGCAATGCTCGCGCTGCATCAGCCCGTGTTTGAAGGTTATCTGCCGCTGCTCAAAGAGGCTGGCGCACCCGAGCTGATAGACATCAGCGGCCAGCTTTATGTGTCTTCGAAACCCGGGCCGATGGATAGCGAACTCGCCCGCGAATTGCGACAGACCGCTGGCATTCGCGCGGAACTCATCACCGGTGGGGATATTCGCGATCTGGAGCCGAGCCTTTCCAGCGAATATCAAACTGCGCTTCTGCTACCGGACAATGGGACGTGTCTCAACCCACAGCGCCTCGTCCAGACAATCGCTGCGCATGTCCAGCGCAATGGCGGGACTGTTCTGGAAGGAGAAGTTCACGGCTTCCGGTTCGGCCCTGATGGCCCCCTTGCGGCTCAGACCTCACTGGGCGAGGTGGGCTTCAGGCATCTTGTGCTGGCTGCCGGTGCGTGGTCGAACCGATTGTCAAAGCAGCTTGGTCTCGATGTTCTCCTCGAAGCCGAACGCGGCTACCACGTCACGCTCACAGATCCCGGATTGATGCCGCGCCGGCCGGTCACCAATCGTGATTTCAGCTTTGCGACGGCTCCTATGGAAATGGGATTGCGGTTTGCCGGAACTGCAGAATACGCCGGTCTCGACGCCGCACCGAACTGGGGACGTGCACACGTTCTTCTGAAGCATGCCGCACGCATGTACCCTGGTATTTCCGTTTCCAAATTCACCGAATGGATGGGCTGCCGGCCAACGCTGCCCGATGGGCTGCCGATCATCAGCCGTTCACCCCAACATCGCAACGTCGTGTTCGCATTCGGTCACTCTCACTTCGGCGTGACCGGCGCACCGACGACCGGACGTCTCGTTGCTGAATTGATCGCCAATAAACCATCGAATTCCATAGATCTCACGCCCTACTCAGCCAGCCGGTTTGCAGCCTGAGGCGAGGATGGAATGACGGCTCTTGCTTCACGAGATGCGGAGATCATCGTCATTGGCGGCGGGCTTGTCGGAACGGCCATCGCCTATGGTCTGGCGCGACGGGGATGCAAGCCTCTCGTGCTGGATGGTGGCGATCGTGATATCCGGGCAGCGCGGGTCAATTTCGGCATCATCTGGGTTCAAGGCAAAGGGCCGGGAATGCCCGCATATCAGCGGCTGACGCGGCTCAGCTCTGATCTATGGCCGGATTTCGCCCGGGAATTGAGTACGCTCACACAGATCAGCCTCGATTATCGGCGAACAGGCGGGCTCACATTTTGCCTCGGTGCGGATGAATACGCGGCCCGCGCGGCGACCGTCCAAAGGATGAGCGAGGAGTTCGGGGAGTCGACCTACGATACGGAAATGATCGAGCGCGCCGTCGTCGAGCGTCTGTTGCCTGATCTCCGTCTCGGTCAGGATGTGGTCGGCGCGGTCCACTGCGGGCGCGATGGAGAGGTTAATCCACTCCGATTGCTTTATGCTCTGCAAACCGCGCTCACGGCGCTCGGCGGTACGATCATTGGCGATGAGATCGTTGCCTCTATCACTCCCGGGATGCGCAGCTTCACCCTGACCACGGCAACGCATGAGTATCACACGCCGAAACTCATCTTGGCCGCAGGAAACGGAACGCGCGAACTTGCGCAGCAGGTGGGACTGGATATCCCGATCCGACCGCAACGTGGACAGTTGTTGGTGACAGAAAAACTGGCGCCGATGTTTCCGCTGCCGACCGTCCCGCTCAGGCAAACCGCTGAAGGTGGCATCCTGATTGGATCCACACAGGAGGAGGTTGGGTTCGATACGGGAACGAATATCGCCGGAGCCGGAGGCATGGCTGAACGCGCTTGTCGTATTCTGCCGTCACTCGAAAACGTCAATATCGTTCGGCATTGGGCCGGATTGCGCGTGATGACGCCCGACGGCCATCCAATCTACGTCCAGTCGCCGACCCACCCTGGCGCCTATGTCACCATATGCCATTCCGGTGTCACGCTTGCCGCCGCACACGCCCTCGACATCGCGGACGCGCTGATGGGTGACGCGCTTCCGGACCGCTTACAACCGTTTCACCCGGATCGTTTCCATGTTTCGCACGCTGCCTGATCGAGCAGACGAATACGTTCGCATCACGATTGACGGTGTCGATGTCAGCGCGCGCGCAGGCGAACCAGTTGCCGCTGTTTTGCTGCGGACCCCTCCGTTCACGGCCCGTACGACGACGGTCACCGGCGCGCCTCGCGGTCCTTATTGCATGATGGGGGCGTGTTTCGATTGCATGGCGATCATTGATGGGGTCGCATCGCAGCGAACCTGCATGATCGCCGTGGTTGACGGCATGAGCGTCACGCGACAGCTCGGAAAGCGGATGCCGACAGCATGACGACGTGCGATGTCCTTATCATCGGCGCAGGCCCCGCAGGCATGGCTGCAGCGATGCGCCTGCGCGAGGCTCAGGTTGATGTCATCGTGGTCGACGATGCGAGGGCGCCCGGCGGGCAGGTCTGGCGTGCTGCCGAGCAGACTAACGACATCGCGGCGGCTCTCGGAGCCGAATACAGCAATGGACGTGACGTCATCGCACGGTTTCGTGCGTCAGGTGCCCGATATTTTCCGGAAACGGAAGTCTGGCGGCTGGATAGCGGTTGGAATGCGTTCACCAAGCATCACGGGATTATTGATTGTATTAACGCGAAGGCGATCGTGCTTGCTACCGGTGCCTTCGAGCGGCCTGTTCCTTTTCCGGGCTGGATGCTTCCTGGCGTCTTGACGGTCGGCGCAGCGCAGACATTGCTAAAATCTGCGCATCAGATTCCACAGGACGGTGTTTGGATTGCCGGCTCGGGTCCGCTGGTTCTGCTTTACATTGCGCAGCTTCGCGCTTTGGGTGGCCGGATTGCTGGCTGGCTGAATACGGCTCCAAAATCCAACCTGTGGGCGGCGACAAAGCATTGGCCCGCAATCCTTCGCAATGTTCCTGATTTCGCCAAGGGCGTGACATGGCGTACCCAACTTGCGCTGTCGAGCGTTCCGGTGATCAACATTAGTGATATTACGGCCGAAGGAGACGGCCGACTGGAAACAATCACCTACACGACCACTGGCGGAAAGAAGGTTGAGGTCGGCGCTAACTTACTTTTGGTGCACGAAGGGGTCGTGCCGAATATTCACGCTACCGTTGCCCTCGGTTGCGAGCATCACTGGAACAGCCAACAGCAGTGCTTTGTCCCTCGGCTTGATGCTTTCCGCATGGCTTCTCGCTCCAATCTTTACGTGGTCGGTGACGGTGGCGGTATTCTTGGAGCCCGAGCAGCACGCCGAACCGGAGAACTCGCAGCACTCGGTATTCTGAAACAAACAGGCAAGATTTCCGCGCAAGATTGCACGCGGGAGGCGGGCGGCCTGCGCACTCATCTTGATCGAGAGATCGCGTTCCGTCGCTTTCTCGATACGCTTTTCCTCCCTCGCCGATCCGTGTTGGTCCCAGAGGGTGATACCATCGTATGCCGCTGTGAGGAGGTGAGCGCACGCAGCATTTGCGACGCCGCTCGCGTTCCCGGCTCCGGTCCCAACCAAGTCAAGGCGTTCACGCGCGCGGGGATGGGTCCATGCCAAGGACGGCAGTGTGGACTCACGATTTCGCAAATTATTGCTGCGACGAGCGGAAAAGAAATGGATCGCGTCGGTTATCTAAATATCCGGCCACCACTCAAGCCGATCACAGTCGGTGAAATCGCGCGAGCTACGGAGTTCGACATCATTTAGCCTCAGCAAAGCTCGCACTCCGACTGACCCGCCACGATTTGATTCAGATCGGTGAGGGCACGGGGTGCCCTTGTCGATCCTCAAGCTGCAGCTTCGCTGGGAACCTCTCCTCGTTCGTCGAGGATGAGGCTAGCACCGCGTAAGCCGATCATGAGCGAGGCGGCGTTGGTGTTGGCCGATGTGATCTTGGGCATGATCGAGGCGTCGATCACCCGCAGCCCCTCGACGCCGTGGACCCGAAGTTGCGGATCGACAACGGCTCCTTCGCCCTCGCCCATGCAGCAGGTCCCGACAGGATGAAACACGGTGCCGCCGTGTGACCGTACGAACTTCAACAGGTCTTCGTCCGTCAACACATCGTTTCCGGGCAAAACCTCTCGCCGCCAAAGGTCGCGGAAGGCAGGCTGCTGGAATATCTCACGCAGCATCTTCACGCCGGCGACCGCCACCTGGCGATCGCGTTCCGTTGACAGGTAACGCGGTTCGATCTGCGGCTCAGCGAGAGGATCGGCGCTGCGAATGCGGAGGCGCCCGCGTGACTCCGGATGGCACTGCCACATGGCTGCGGTGAAGCCAGCGTAGCTGTGGAGCGGATCGCCGGGCTTGTCCACGGACAGCGGCATGACATTGAATTGCACGTCAGGCCTGCCGTTTTGCGCAAACGGTGAGCACGCCGCACCGCCGACCTGCCCCGCACCGATGGTGAGCGGACCACGCCCTTGGGACAGCCATTGCCAGCCCATGCGCGCGAGTGCAATCGGGTTGCGGACATCCTTGTTCAAAGACTGGCGTGACTTGAGCTCGACGATGGTGCGAGCCTGATAATGATCCTGCAGGTTTTCGCCTACGCCGGGCAGGTCAACCGCGATGGGAATGTCGAGTGAACGCAGATAGTCCGCGTGACCGATACCGGAAAGCTGCAGGATCTGAGGCGACTGCAGCGCGCCGGCCGCGAGGATCACCTCGCGTGCGGCTCGCGCGGTTTGACGCTCGCGTCCGGATGCCCATTCCATGCCGATGGCGCGCGTGCTCTCAAGCAGAATGCGCGTCGCCTGCGCATTCGTAACAACCGTGAGGTTCGCGCGGGAAAGCGCTGGCCGCAGAAAGGCTACGGCAGAACTCTCCCGCCACCGCTTGCCAATGCTCAGTTGATAGGAGCCGACACCGTACGTCGTCTCGCCATTGAAATCGGGATTAAAGGGAAGACCGAATTGTTGCGCAGCCTCAATCCACGCGCCGCACATCGGATGATCGTTGCGCAGGAGAGAAACGTTCAGCTCACCGTGCGCACCATGATACTGGCTCGGGGGACCGTTGAATTGTTCGAGGCGCCGGAAGGAGGGCAGCACATCCTCATAGCTCCATCCCTCGCCGCCAGCCGTGGCCCAGTCGTCGAAATCTTCGTGCTGGCCGCGAATGAAAATAAGGCCGTTGATGGAACTCGAGCCACCAATCACGCGTCCGCGCGGCCATACCACCGAGCGCCCCGCAGTGCCCTCCGAGGCTTCGGTCGGGAACAGGCGTGAAAAGCGCTCATCATAGATCGTACGAAAATAGCCGACTGGCAGTTTGAGCCAGAAATTCCGATCCCATCCGCCGGCCTCGAGCAGCAGAACCTTGCAGGCCGGATCTGCAGATAGCCGGTTGGCGAGAATGCATCCCGCCGAACCGGCCCCGACAATGATGTAGTCGTATGTCGTGGTACGCAAAGCTTAGGCCTTGGTCGCATCCATGAAGATGGTTGGGTCGAAGTACTGCGATGCTGGGATCGGATTCGGAATATTGCCCGTCGCGGCGAAGAAGTCCGTGACCTGCTGGAGCCAGTTTGTGACGCTTTGATCACCGTAGAGCTTGCGCCACTCCGCAATCGGGAATGCCTTTTGCGCAGCGAACTGCTCTTTGAAATCGACAAGCGGCACCTGCGGATACTGCTTCTTCTGGAGCACTTCGAGGGCTTCGTCCGTCTTGCTCGTGAGATACTCGTTGCCCTCGCCCCATGCCTTGACAACACGGACGAGCACATCGCGGCTCTTGCTGTGGAAGTCGGCGGTGGTGGCCCAGCCGGACATGATGGCCGCCTTGGGATAATAGGCCGAGGCATCGACCAGCATCTTCGCACCCGGCACTTTGTCACGAACCGTGATGTTGAAGGGAACCCATAGAGCGACGGCCGGCACGGCACCTGAGATAAAGGACGTCACCGCATCGGGCATGCGCTGATTGAGCAGCTCGATATCCTTGCCGGTCATGTTGTTGGCCTTGAGTGCATTGTCGAGGAATACGTGCGCCGTCGTTCCTGCCGTGGTTGCGATCCGCTTGCCCTTGAGATCGGCGATCGACTTGATGCCTTGATCCTCGCGCACCCAGAGCTGGGCGGTTGCAAACTCGACGGCATTGGCCAGGAACATCTTGCCCTGTCCGCGTGCTGGGAAGTTCGATATGACAGCGCCCGTCGAGAGTACGTCGAGGCTGCCACCGATCATGGCCTGGAATATTTCGAGGCCCGTCTGGAACTGCTTGAACTCGGGCTCGAGGCCGTGCTTGGCGTAAGCGCCAAGATGGTCGGCAAGCCACATCTGGCCATCGACGGCTAACGTGTGCAGATAACCCACACGGATCTTGGTCTTTGCTTGTGCAATTGCGGGGGCGCCGAGTGTCATGGCGCCAGCTGCTGCAGTTGCCCCATGCAGGAATGTTCTGCGATCCAATCTCATCATTTCCTCCTTCGATGTTCTTGCTTCAGGTTTATCGTTGCTTCGCTTGTTGCGCGTACTCCTGCATGACGAGACCGCGCACGTGCGCGCGAAGTTCACCGAACTCCTTGCTTTCGTGCAGGCCTTCGCTGCGCGGATACGAAAAAGGTACGTCGATAATCTCGCGAATGCGCGTCGGCCGCGCGGTCATCACGATGATCCGGTTCGAGAGATAGACGGCTTCCTCAACGGAATGCGTAATCAGCATCACCGTCTTTCCCTCCGCGGCGAGAACCTGGAGCAATAGATCCTGCATGGCGGTGCGTGTCTGTGCGTCGAGTGCGCCGAAGGGCTCGTCCATCAGCAGAAACTGCGGCTTGACGGCATAGGCGCGCGCGAGAGCCAGACGTTGTCGCATGCCGCCGGATAACATGCGCGGCCACGCATCTGCAAAATCGGAAAGTCCCATCAGACGCATGTAGCGCTGACAGATGTCCGCACGCTCCTCCGCGCTGGTGCGATTGGCGCGCAGCTTCAAACCAAAGGCAATGTTCTCCTTCACGGAGAGCCAGGGAAAGACGCCGTATTCCTGGAAGATAACGCCGCGATCAGGCCCGGGGCCGTCAATCGGCTTGCCATCGAGCGTGACCGTTCCGCTCGAGGGATTCATGAAGCCGGCCACGATGTTCATCATCGTCGTCTTGCCGCAACCGGAGGGGCCGATGACGGAAACGAATTCGCGATCGTGGATGCTATAGCTTACGCCGTCGACGACCTGCATGTGGCCGCCCGCGGGCTTATCAAACCGTACGGAAACTTTGTCGAAAACGATGCGCGCCGGTCCGATGGTCATGAAATGCGCTCCTGCCAGGAAACAAAGCGGCGTGCGAGCGCGCGAAGACCGAGGTCCATGAACAGCGCGATAAAGCCGATGCAGATAATGCCGACGTAAATGATGTCGAGTTGGAAGAAGGAGCCTGCATTCTGAATGAGTGCGCCAAGGCCCTGTTGGGCTGCGATCAACTCGGAGGCAACAAGCGTTGCCCAGGCGACGCCGAGTGCAACGCGCAGTGCTGTCAGCATATGCGGTACGGCGAGCGGAACGATGACCTTGCCGAAGATCTCTCCGTCCGAAGCGCCAAGCGTGCGCGCTACGCGCACATAGATGGGACTGATTTGCGAAATGCCCTCGTACATGACGATTACGCCTGCAAAGAAGGAGGCATAAAAGAGGATGACCGTCTTCGCGAGTTCGTCGACGCCGAA
Organism: Pseudomonadota bacterium; assembly: GCA_023428365.1. Classification (GTDB taxonomy): domain Bacteria; phylum Pseudomonadota; class Alphaproteobacteria; order Rhizobiales; family Hyphomicrobiaceae; genus ZC4RG25. The sequence continues at coordinate 11,145 of JAEYYQ010000470.1, forward strand.
GTAGACGATGACGAGCGGAATGAGGGCGATCGGCGGTAGTGCACGGAAGAAATTGATGAGCGGGTCTATGAATGTGCGAACCGTGCGATACCAGCCCAGAATAAAACCGACGGGAACCGCAAGGGCGATGCCGCACAGAACGCCGAGAAACACACGCTGAGTGGACATGAAAATGTCCATCGGCAACCGGCTGCCCATCAGCTCGACAAACCGCGCCGCGACTTCATGTGGAGTCGGCACGAGAGCGGGATTGATGAAGCCGCTGTAGTGGATGCCGTACCAACCTGCCAATAAGACAAGCCAAGGCACTATGATAAGAGTAGCTCGACGCACGTTTCCTCGAATTGTTGTTCTTCGTTCTGGCCCAAACATCCTAAACGTACTATGTATAGGATGTTTCACGCAAGCCTGTTTAAAGCCCACCGATGCCACAAGCAAGTCATCACATATTCGGCGGTACGCGCATTCCACGATATGTCCAACTCGCGGACCTCTTTCGACAGCGCGTGGACAAAGGCGTCTGGTTGCCTGGAAGTATCCTGCCTTCCATCGATCAGCTCATGGAGGAATTCGACGTCGCGCGCGTTACCGTGCGTCAGGCTATCGCGATGCTGGCTGAGGAAGGCCTGCTGTCGCCGCAGCGCGGGCGCGGCACCTTCGTGACCAGCAAAGCGGCGACGCGGCGTCAACTGCGCGTGGAAACGACGCTCGGTGATCTCGTCACGATGTACCGGGGCGACCAACCCGAGCATGCGACGCTGGCTGAAGACATTTCAAGCCCGGTTATCTTCGAGAAAGACGGCATCGCTGCGCCGAAATACTTCCATTTACGGCGCATGCATTCGCGCAATGGCGAGCGTTATTGCGTCATCTCTATCTACGTCGATCATCGCGTATTCAGGCGCGCGCCGACCCGTTTTCGTCGCGAACTTGCGCTTCCGGTGCTGACATCGCTGCCAGGGCTAGAGATTGCCTCAGCCAAGCAGACGCTCACGATTTCAACGGCTGACGTCGAGATATCGCGCCTTCTCGGCATTGCTGTGAACTCGCCAATGGCTGAGGTGCGCCGTGTCATGTGCGGGCCGGATCGCACCGTGATCTACCTCGCCGAGATCAGCTATCGCGGCGATTACATTCACCTGGAAATGGACCTGAAGCCATGAACGACACGTTGACCCTCCGTCGTGTTACGGTGCGCGTGTTCCGGTGTCCGCTCGACCAGCCGGTGACGACGTCGTTTGGAACCATGCGTGATCGGCCCATGGTCATGATCGAGGTCGAGGACGATCAAGGTGTCCGTGGTTGGGGCGAGGCGTGGTGTAATTTCCCGGCTGTCGGCGCCGAACATCGCGCGCGCCTCGTCGACAGCGTCCTGACGCCATTGCTGCTCGGTCGCGCATTCCGCGATCCTGTCGAGGCGTTCGACCATATGACGGCCCGCACTGCTGTCCTCGCATTGCAAAGTGCCGAGCCCGGACCTTTCGCACAGGCCATTGCCGGCGTCGATACGGCGTTATGGGATCTCGCGGCGCGTCGGGCGGGAAAGCCGCTATGGCAGCACCTCAAC
>JAEYYQ010000288.1 GCA_023428365.1 Pseudomonadota bacterium
CGCGTTCGTGGAGCTGGAACCGGGCGTCGAAGGCCTGATCCACGTCTCCGAGATGAGCTGGACCAAGAAGAACGTTCACCCTGGCAAGATCGTGTCCACGAGCCAGCAGGTGGAAGTACAGGTCCTCGAAGTCGATCCGAACAAGCGTCGTATCAGCCTCGGCCTGAAGCAGACCCAGGAGAACCCCTGGGAGGCGTTCCTGTCGCAGCATCCGAAGGGGACTGTCGTCGAAGGTCCGATCCGCAACATCACCGAGTTCGGTCTGTTCATCGGTCTCGATGGCGGCGTGGACGGCATGGTCCACCTGTCCGATCTGGACTGGAACCGCGCTGGCGACGAAGTCATCAAGGAGTATAAGAAGGGCGACGACGTCAAAGCCGTTGTTCTGGACGTCGACAGCCAGAAGGAGCGTATTTCGCTTGGCATCAAGCAGCTTGCCGGCGATCCGATCGACACGATCGGCCGCTTCAAGAAGGGTGATGCGGTCACCTGCGAGGTGGTTGCCGTTCAGGAGAATGGCATCGAGGTCAAGCTGGCCGGCAGCGATGTGACGGCCTTCATCAAGCGGTCCGATCTGTCGCGCGATCGTGCCGAGCAACGGCCTGAGCGCTTCAATGTCGGCGATAAGGTCGATGCGTCGGTGCTCAGCGTCGACAAGGCGACCCGCCGGATCGCGGTCTCGATCAAGCAGCTCGAGATCTCGGAAGAGAAGCAGGCGGTTGCTCAGTATGGTTCGACCGACTCCGGCGCTTCGCTTGGCGACATCTTCAAGGCCGCCATCAAGAAGCGCGAGGAAGGCAACGACGAGTGATCGCTCGTTGACGACCTGCGAGTTGAGAGGGGGCGGACCAGTTTGGTCCGCCCTTTTTCGTTGCAGCGCACCGAGGCCGTTGAACGCGACTACCGGGAAGCCTACGTTGTTGGCAGTCCGCTGTCGGTCGGCAGCCAACCTCTCGAGAGATGTCGCCCATGAGCCTTGAAACCGAGACGCTTCTGGATCGCCGTCGTCTAAAACGTCACCTGTCGTTCTGGCGGATTGCAGCGATCGTTGCGGTTGCGGCGGCCATCGGCGCTTATCTGTTTTCCGATAATGGCGCTTTTTCCGAACGTCGCCAGATCGCCCGCATCTCTCTGGAAGGCATGATTACTGAAAGCCGCGAGCAGCTTCGGCTGTTGGAGCGCGTAGCCGAAGCCAACAATGTGTCGGGCGTTATTCTGTTCGTGAATAGCCCCGGCGGTACGACCACTGGCGGCGAGGCATTGTACGAAAGCCTGCGCAGGTTGGCGGCGAAGAAGCCGGTGGTGGCACAGTTCGGCACGGTAGCGGCATCGGCGGCCTATATCGCTGGCCTCGGAACTGACCATATCGTTGCGCGCGGTAATTCCATTACCGGTTCGGTCGGCGTGATTATGCAGTGGCCGGAGGTGAGTGGACTGCTCGATAAGCTCGGCGTCAAAATGAACGAGATCAAAAGCGGCCCTCTGAAGGCCACGCCATCTCCCTTCCAGCCGTTGGATGAGGCGGGCCGCCAGGTGACCGAATCCATGATCGCTGAGGGCCAGCGCTGGTTCCTCGGGCTGGTGCGCGAGCGCCGGCAGATCAATACTGATGAAGTACCAGGCCTTGAGCAGGGGCGGATATACTCTGGTCGCGAGGCCGTGACTTACAAGCTGATCGACGAGATTGGTGGCGAGCAGGAAGCCGTGCGCTGGCTGGAAGGCCGTGGCGTTCAGAAGGACTTGCGGATCGTCGATTGGAAGGTCGGCGGCAGGGATTGGGGGTGGAGCGGCGCTCTGGCAGGGATCGTCCGGCTTCTGACGGGGCAAATCGGAGGAGAACTTGCCACTTTACTTGCGAAGGACGGCACACTCGGTGCCTTTACACTTGACGGTCTTGTATCGGTTTGGCAACCTTCGCAAAACTGATTGAAAATACTCAATTTTCGTTTGTTCGGAGGGGCGTCTTGATCAAGTCCGAGCTGATCCAGAAGATCGCGGCCGCCAATCCGCATCTTTATCACCGAGACGTCGAACGTATCGTCAACGTCATTTTCGAAGAGATCGTCAATGCTTTAGCGCGTGGCGATCGGGTCGAGCTTCGTGGGTTTGGTGCGTTCACGGTGAAGTATCGGGCCCCGCGGCAGGGACGTAATCCAAGGACGGGCTCGCCTGTGCCTGTGGAGGAAAAGTTTGTTCCTTTCTTCAAAACGGGTAAGGAACTGCGCGAGCGTCTGAACCGGTCGAGCGCGCGCTGAGCGCATCGGTGACCGCTGGGCGCGACTGATCTTTTGAGGAGACGACGATCTTGCTCGGCCGGGTGCTGGGACTTCTGTTCGGCTTTATCGCAGCCGTATTTCTGGTGACGCTGGCCGTTGCCAATCGACATGCCGTGCGCCTCGTGCTCGATCCGTTCAATCCGACCGATCCGGTGCTCGCGGCTCAATTGCCGTTCTATGCCTACCTGTTCGGAATGCTGATCATCGGCGTGGTTATGGGCGGGGTCGCGACCTGGTTCAGCCAAGGTCGTTGGCGGCGCGTGGCGCGCGCACGGGCCCAGGATGCAGTGCGCTGGCGTGGTGAGGCAGAGCGGCTCAGCCGCGAACGCGACGCTCGTGTGGCTGCAAGCAAGACTGGTGGCCAATCCGATGCCCGGCAGCTTGCGTTGACCGGTCGCTGATAGGGAAATCTCATCCGATGAAGTTCATAGACGCAGCTACCATTGGGGCTGCTCTGAGCTATCCGAAGCTGGTTGATGTCCTCGATGAGGCGTTCCGCAAGGGCGCTATCGCACCGCCGCGACACCATCATACGGTGAAGCTGCAAGATCGCCCCGACGCGACCTTTCTCTTGATGCCCGCCTGGACGAGTTCGGCAGCGGGTGCCGAAACGGCCGGTCCCTACATGGGCGTTAAGTCGGTGACTGTGTTTCCCGACAACGGGCGGCTGGGTAAGCCGGCGATTTATGGTGTCTACCTGTTACTGTCCACGGAAACGGGCGAGCCGCTGGCGCTGATGGATGCCACATCGCTGACCGTCTGGCGCACAGCTGCGGCTTCGGCGATGGCCTCGCGCTATCTCTCGCGAACGGATACGTCGCGCATGGTGATGGTCGGTGCAGGTGCGCTAGCACCTTATCTGATCCGCGCGCATGCATCGGTCAGGCCGATCCGCGAGGTGAAGATCTGGAACCGCACACCGGATCGGGCCGAGGCTGTGGTGAAACAGCTTGCCGACAGCGGGTTGAATGTGAGCGTGGCGACGGATTTGGAAGCCGCTGTTCGCGACGCCGATCTGGTGTCGTCCGCTACGATTACCTCGACGCCGCTGATCAAGGGCGCTTGGCTCAAGCCCGGATGCCATGTCGATTGCGTCGGCGCCTACCGCCCCGATATGCGCGAAAGCGATGACGAGGTCGTGCGTCGCGCCCGGATCTGGGTCGATACCATGGCTGGCGGACTTCACGAGGCAGGCGATGTGGTTATTCCGCTCAAGGCCGGCGTGATCCAGGAGAGCAGCGTTCAAGGCGACCTGTTTGCCCTGGCGCGCGGACAGGCGCCGTTGCGCACGTCCGCCGAGGAGATCACCATGTTCAAGTCGGTCGGCGCCTCGATCGAGGATCTGGCCGCCGCGATCGCGGTGTACGAAAGCGGCGAGTGACGGAACCGGCCGCTGTCACACCCCATACACACATTGCGTTTCCTGCGCGTCCGGGGCACATAGCAGGGGCCTGAAGGCCGGGCAAAATGGCTGGCGCTGGTGCCGGCCCGAAAAGCGACGATCCATGTCGGTAGAGGTGAAAATCTGCGGCTTGAAGAGCGAGGCCTCAATCGCGGCAGCGCTCGATGGCGGTGCTGACTATGTCGGGTTCGTGTTCTATCCGCCGAGCCCGCGCAGTCTGTCGCCTGCAGAGGCTGGCACGCTGGCCGCCGCGGCGCGCGGCAAGGCTAAAATCGTCGCCTTGTTCGTTGATCCCGTTGATGATCTGCTGGCCGAGGTGATGAATGCGCTCGATCCGGATCTCATCCAGCTTCACGGCAAGGAAACGCCGGAGCGCGTGGCCCAGATCCGCAAGCGCTGGGGCCGTCCTGTGATGAAGGCAATAAGTATCGCGACGCAGGCAGATGCCGATGGTGCTCTCAAGTTCGCGGGCATCGCGGATTTGCTTCTGTTCGATGCCAAGGCGCCGCCCGATCTCAAGGACGCACTGCCGGGTGGAAACGGCATTGCGTTCGATTGGCGGATACTGGATGGCATGAAGGGCAAAGTGTCGTTCATGCTATCGGGCGGGCTCAATCCGGATAACGTGGCCGAAGCGATCCGCTTGACCGGAGCGCAGGTGGTTGATGTGTCCTCTGGCGTCGAAGTGAAGCCAGGCAAGAAAGATCCGGCGCTGATCCGCCGCTTTTTGTCAGCGGCGAAGCGGCAAGCGGCTGAGGCCGAGACGACAGGGAGTGCATGACGATGGCAACCGGAACAGCTGCCTCGCCCAACAGCCTGCGCATGGGGCCCGATGAGCGGGGCTTCTTCGGCATCTTCGGCGGACGGTATGTCGCCGAAACGTTGATGCCGCTGATCCTCGATCTGGAGAAGGCCTACAACGACGCCAAGGCCGATCCGGCGTTCAAGGCGGAGCTGGAGTCTCTCAACAAGCATTACTCCGGCCGTCCCTCGCCGCTCTATCACGCGGAACGGCTGACGGAGCACTATCGCGAGATTGCCAAGGGCTCTGGCAAAAGCGGTGGTGCGAAGATCTATTTCAAGCGTGACGAGCTCAATCACACCGGCAGTCACAAGATCAACAACTGCCTTGGCCAGATCCTGCTCGCCAAGCGCATGGGCAAGACGCGCATCATCGCCGAGACGGGCGCCGGACAGCACGGCGTTGCGGTTGCCACTGTGTGCGCACGCTTCAATCTGCCGTGCGAAATCTACATGGGCGCGACCGATGTCGAGCGCCAGAAACCCAACGTGTTTCGCATGAGGCTGCTGGGCGCCAAGGTCAACGCGGTAACGGCTGGTTCAGGCACGCTCAAGGATTCGATGAACGAGGCACTGCGCGACTGGGTGTCGAACGTTCACAACACCTTCTACATCATCGGTACGGCTGCGGGGCCCCACCCCTATCCGGCGATGGTGCGCGATTTTCAGTCCGTCATCGGCAACGAAGTGCGCGAGCAGATGATGGAGGCCGAGGGCCGGCTGCCGGATACGCTGGTGGCGGCGATCGGCGGCGGGTCTAACGCCATCGGACTGTTCCATCCCTTCCTCGACGATAAAGACGTCAAAATCTTCGGCGTTGAAGCGGCTGGCCACGGGATCGACGTCTACAACGGTCATTGCGCGTCGATGACCGGCGGGCGTCCGGGCGTCCTGCATGGCAACCGCACCTACCTGCTGCAGGATGATGACGGGCAGATCCTGGAAGGACACTCGATCTCGGCCGGGCTCGACTATCCGGGCGTTGGGCCGGAGCATTCGTGGCTGAAAGATACCGGTCGCGCCACGTACGTGCCGATCACCGACAAGGAAGCGCTGGAGGCGTTCCAGCTCTGCACGCGGCTGGAGGGCATCATCCCGGCGCTGGAGCCATCGCATGCGCTGGCTTACGTATCAAAGCTCGCACCGACGCTGCCGCAGGA
>JAEYYQ010000593.1 GCA_023428365.1 Pseudomonadota bacterium
AAAACACCCGCGCGCATGGGGGTCCGGGTGGGTTCTGGTCGCGCGCGGGTGCCCTCTTCCTAGAGACAACCTTTGATCCCGCTGCTCTAGGTAGAGTTAGGTTAACAGTGGTCAATTAATTCGCAACCCGCAGATATATCAGCGCTGTCATGCGTATATTGCAGGCACACGGCAGCAGTCCAAGCACAAGTCAACCTCTTTATTCTAATAAGTTTTAGGTTGTTACTTGTCGACTCTCAGAAGCGATAAGAACATGTCCGACAGCGATGCCGAACGCTGCTTCATTTTCCGTTGGGTCGATTCAGCTGACTACGCTGCGCGTCACTGTGCGAGCCGATCACGATTCGACGCGTATCGGCGACTTGATCTCGAGCTGATTATGGGCGTGAAATCAAGCATTTGGCTGGGGCGCCAGGACTCGAACCTGGGAATGACGGAATCAAAATCCGTTGCCTTACCACTTGGCTACGCCCCATGAGAGAGCGCACCCAATACTGTGATTTCACGGCGTTTGCAAGGTGCGGAGAGTGTTGGGAAAGAGCGCGAACGGCGGCGGAACATAGTGAGATTGCGCCCGAATAACACCCGACCCATTCGGGCAAAACCCCGGTACATTTTCGCCCGAGTCCTTCTCGATCGATCCGCATTCGTTCCGCATTCAGATCATCATACCCTCTAGCTATCCTTGTTCCAATCGGGCCAGACACGTGTCTTGACCGTCACCCACTGTCGCGACCGACCAAAGCGTTACAACCCAACGCGCCGCTTCGAAACCACACCTTCAAGACCCAATCTCTCCGTCGCTGCCAGCAGACCGACGCCATCCGGGAAGTCCTCGGCCATCTCGAGCCCAGGCGGTCCTTGCGTGCGTCGAGGGGCCGCTGACGAAGATCGGCACCGTTGGCGCGCAGATCGAAGGCGACGATTGAGATGCAGTCAGCTTGGCCGGCGCCGAGCACGCGTTTTAGTGACCAAAGGTCCAGGCGGTCGCCGTCTCCACCAATCAACTCGCCGTCAATCATGCAAGACCGTGCGCGGATGCTTCGGCGAGCACTGGCAGTCGTCGCACGATATTACTCCGGTTGCGCGTAACGAAAGAGACGTCACCCCCATACTTGATGATCTGAATTCAACCGTCGAACTTCACTCGAACTATTCCAGGATCCCTTCAGTGCATCGAGCCATTACAAGCCATATTCCCGGGGCCACGAAGCACCGATCGGGCGAAGGGCAGAGAACCGGCGGGCGAACTCATCACTATGCACTGGGCTTTGTTCTGCCTCAGCCGGGACGGCGCTGGACAGCCGATTTTGGCAGCCGTCCTTGGAGGAACGCCGCGTTATCATCACTCTGCGAGCCTGACAGCGGCAAGCCTGAAAAGGCGCATTGATTCGCTCTGAAGGATGCGACTTAGCCACGCCCGCTGTTTGCCTTCCCGGGCATCTGGAAACACTGGCAGTGGCGCTGAAGAAGGACGGCCCTGTGGTCGACATCAACACTTAGCTTCAGTCCGCCGCATTCTCCCAAATCCTGGCGCTCCGACAAATCTTGCCGCCGTCTCGCCCTGGCCAGTCCGCACCCCTGTCTTGCGCAAAACGAAGATGATCTCTTCGGCGATCGTCCTTTCCGTGTCAGGCCCAGATCTCTATTCGATAGATTGGAAATAGCCGGATTCGAAACTTTAACCCGGCCTCACCCCAGGGAGTAGGTCGCAACAGAACAATCTGATAATTCAGCGGAGAATTTCAGTATACTGGAGGTGTGTTAACCCAAAGAACTTGGGTTTCTATGTCTGCAGCATTGCGATAGCGGTGGGGCCGTTCGCTTTGAAAAGAGAAGCTATCTCCCGGATAGAGTGTCATCTTTTTATCGTCTACCCAAAGCTCCAGTATTCCAGTCAGCACCAAGCCTCCCTCTTCTCCTTTGTGGGAGAATACGTCCTCGCCAGTCGATCCGCCTGGAGCCAGCGTGATCATCAGTAGCTCAAGCGTTCCGATGGGCTCCGGGGTCAGGAGTTCCTTGAAAAGTCGCTTTGGACCAAAATCCAATCGCCGACGTGCGCTGGCTCGCACCACCAGCTCTTCATTTTGATATTCATCCGCAGGCTGCTCGAAAAGCATATCGAGCGTGACGTTCAACCCTTTGCTTAATGCGAGTAGCGAGCGCACCGAGGGTGAGGTAACGCCGCGCTCAATCTTGCTGATCATGCTGATCGAGAGCCCGGTCAACTCTGATACTTTCTCCAAACTTAACTCATGGCGCAGTCGCGCTTCGCGCAGCCACGTGCCGAGGTTGGAATCACCATTGCGAACGACAGGAGCCACCATAGCTGTTCAGTTTCCTCCCCATTTCTCGCTTGTTTCTGAAGATGTGTCGCGTGGACCCATCAAGTCTAGGGAATCTTCGCCCGCTTCTTTAGCCAGATACTCAAAGATACGTGCTGAACCGGGACCATGGTCAGGCGTGTGAAGAAGGCTGGCAGTTGACATGAGACGTCCACTGAGTGTGCGGCAAAGACCATTGGCAGTCTTGTGTCGAACGGATGCTGCAACCTTGTCCGGGTGCGCCCTATGAGACGTTACTTCACCACATGTTGGAGCATCAGTAAAAAAAAATTTGACACAAATGACAATTGCGGTTTGCTTATTGTGGGGTGGGTCCATTTCGTGCGGACCACAGAGACAATTTGAGTTCTCCAATGCGCAGTGGGCTGCATCCGGAATCGGCTTGGCGAAAAACTGCAGTCAGCGCAGCCAGTTTCCCGACTTTGGCTGGCGATGTGCAAACCGATGTGGCCATCATCGGCGCGGGTCTGACTGGCTTGTCGACCGCTCGCGACCTGCTGGCGCGGGGCATTGAGTGCGTGGTTCTGGAAGCGCGCGATGTGGCCTGGGGAGCCAGCGGACGCACCGGCGGATTCGCCGTGCCGCGTTTCAAGAAAAACTTCAGCGCTATCGCGCAGCAGCGCGGAGAGGATGTTGCAAAGGCGCTGCATTCCAAAATTCTGCAAGCAGTGGATAGTATCGAGGAGACGGTTGAGACTTTCTCCCTCAGCTGCGGCTTCCAGCGTAACGGTCATCTGACGCCCGCCCACAGCCAGACAGCACTCGCTGGATTGCGTAGTGACGTTGAGTGGTTGGAGCGATCCACCGGAGATCTCGCGCCACGGGTATTGTCACGTGAGGAGACAAAAGCGTCTATCGGAACGGATGCTTATCACGGCGCCTATTTCGATCCCCGTGGCGCCTGCATGAACGCCTACGATTACTCGCGCGGACTTGCGGAAGCGCTGGCCAAGCGCGGTGTCCCGGTTCTGGTTGGAGCCGAAGTAAGTTCGATCAGTTCTGATGCCGGAAGGTGGCGGCTTGCAACGGCCTCGGGCAACGTTTGGGCACGGCGTGTGGTGCTTGCGACGAATGCATATACACAGTCATTGTCTCCGGGCGATGATCTGCACAAGCGCATCATTCCCGTCTCATCATCGGTGATCGCGACGCGTCCGCTTTCTTTGAATGAGAGGAAAACAGTCCTTCCCAGTGGTCTTCCAGTTACCGACACAAAGCGTGTTCTGAACTACTATCGCATGCTGCCAAATGGGCAGTTTCTCTTCGGTGGTCGGGGAGACATAACGGGACGGCGTGATGATCCAGCTTCTTACTCGGGCCTCGATAAGCAGCTCGCCAAAATTTTCCCGCAGCTCGCCAAAATCGATATCACCGAACGCTGGTCTGGAATGGTCGCGGTGACGCTGGACGACTTTCCTCACATCGGCAGCGCTGGTGATGGCATTTTCTATGCTGTGGGCTACGGCGGACGCGGCGTCGCTCTAACCAGTCTGATGGGGCGGCTCTTGGCGGCTTGGCTCGGCGGCGAAAAGATCGAGCCGGGTCCTATGAGTTCTGCCGGTCTCATCAGTATCCCATTCCATAGTTGGCGCATTCCGGGCATGCGTGCCATGGCGACGTATTATCGCCTGCGCGACAGACTTGAATCATAGGAAGTGACATAGGCATGATTGAAATCGGCGTCGATATTGGTGGAACGTTCACGGACGTTGTTTGCCGGGAAACGGGCAAGCCGCTGCGAGTGATGAAAGTTCCGTCCACCCGCTCGGATCCCAGTCAGGCCGTGCTGGCGGCAGTCACTCGACTTCGCGAGCAGTGGGGCGTCGAGGTTGCCGACATAGCACGTTTCGTGCACGGCACAACGGTGGCCACCAATGCGGTTCTGGAGCGCAAAGGCCCAAAAACGGGATTGCTCACAACGGCCGGCTTCAAGGACATCCTGGAGATCGGCCGTCAGATGCGGCAGACGATGTACGCGGTTCTGCTTGAGCCGGAGGTTCCCACCTTCCTGGCGCCCGGCGCTTTCCGTCAGGAAGTGCGTGAGCGCGTTTCCTCCAAAGGCGAGATAATTATCGAGCTTGATGAGGCCTCCGTCCGCGAAGCGGCCGCGAAGCTGGTCGACGCAGGCGTCAAGGGAATTGCCATCTGCTTCCTGTTCTCCTTCCTTGAGCCCAAGCACGAGCGCCGTGCTGCAGAAATCATCCGCGAGGCCTATCCGCATATCGCGCTGTCTCTGTCGTGCGAAGTCGACCCCGCATTCCGTGAATACGAGCGCACCGTCGTCACCACCTTCGACGCCTACATCAAGCCGGTGGTCGACCGTTATCTTGAGAACTTGGAGCGCGGCCTCCAGAGCGCTGGTGTTCCCGCACCGCTGCAGTTGATGCAGTCGCGCGGCGGTATTGCTGCCAGCGAAGTCGCGCGTCAGCGGCCTGTGCGTCTGTTCCTGTCTGGTCCGGCTGCGGGCGTGATCGGCGCCCAGATTGTTGGCGAGCAGACGGAAATCAACGACCTCATCAGCGTCGACATCGGCGGCACGACCTCGGATATCGCTCTGATCCGTGAAGGAAAGCCGCTCATCCGCCCCGATGGATTGATTGCCGGTTATACAATCCGCGTTCCCATGGTCGACGTGAACTCGATCGGCTCGGGCGGCGGCAGCATCGGCTGGATCGATCCCGTGGGCGGTCTGCGCGTTGGCCCGCATTCGGCTGGCTCTGAACCTGGCCCGGCCTGTTATGGCCGTGGCGGTGAAGAGGCGACCGTTACGGACGCGTCGATTGTTCTGGGCTACATCGATCCGGAATACTTCGCCGGTGGCACGCTGAAACTGAAGCCGGAACTTTCCTACCGCGCCATCGAAAACAAGATCGCAAAGCCACTGGGCATTTCGGTGGAGGAAGCGGCACTCGGTATCCACCGTGTTGTCAACGCTCAGATGACCGAAGGCATCCGCCTGGTTTCCATCCGCCAGGGTTTCGATCCACGCAGCTTCACGCTGCTGCCTCTCGGCGGCGGTGGCGGCATCCATGCCAGCGCACTTGCTGACGAGCTGGGCATCGACAGTATTCTCGTACCGCTGTACCCCGGCGTACTTGCCGCAAACGGCTTGCTGTCGGCAGTTTCTGAGCACGAGATCTCGGTTGCCTTCCCGCAGGAGTTGAGCAGCCTTTCACTCGATGCCCTCGGTGACTGCCTGAAGGACATCGACGCGCGTTGCAGCGCGCTGATGTCGAAGGAAGGGGTTCGGCCGGATCAGGTCGAGGTTAGCTATTCTGCTGACATCTGCTACGTCGGACAATCGCACTACCTCGAAGTCCCGTTCGTCCTGCGCGAGGATGTTGCTGTTCAGTTGCAGTCCGGATTCCAGGCCGCGCATGAGCGCGTCTACGGGCACAGCACTGCAGCACCTGCATGCATCGTCAATCTGCGCGCGATCCATCGTTCTGGTGGCACCGACGCTCGGCTTGACAGCGAACTCGAGCGCCCCGTCAAGGAAGGCGATCCGCTGAAGGGTAAGCGAAAAATTACGATCGCGGGCCACAACGGTCCGATCGAGGCCAACGTCTACGAGCGCGAGAGGCTGCCTGTCGGTGTCACGTTCAAGGGGCCGGCAATTCTTGAGCAGGCCGACACCACCACCATTGTCGACGTGGGCTGGAGCTTCAAAGCTTTCCCGGCTGGCAGTGTCGTCATCACGCGCGACTGAGGAGGCGCGACATGAATTCAAAAATTCAGCTCGACCCGATTACCGTTGAAGTTGTTCGCAACAAGCTCGATGGCGTTGGCAATGAAATGCAGCTGACGCTGCTGCGGTCCTCGTTCTCGCCCATCGTGCGTGAAGGACTGGACGCCTCGGCCAGCCTGTTCACGCTGGAAGGTGAGACGCTGGCTCAGGCGGTGGCGATTCCAATCCATCTTGCGACGATGATCCCGGTGGTCCGCCGTATCATTCAGGAATACCCGCCCTCAACAATGCGCGAGGGGGATATCTACCTCATGAATGATCCCTATCTTGGCGGCACGCATCTTCCCGACATTGCGCTGGTGATGCCTATCTTCGCCGAGGGCCGTCCGATCGCATTCGGTGCCACGATGACCCACCACCAAGACATCGGTGGAATGTCGCCGGGATCGATCCCGACCAATGCGACCGAGATCTACCAGGAAGGTCTGCGTCTGCCGCCGCTGAAGTTCCGCGAAGGCACGGAGTTCAACGAAACCCTGGTGAAGATCCTTCGTC
>JAEYYQ010000614.1 GCA_023428365.1 Pseudomonadota bacterium
GAAGTAACCCAAGACATATGAAACCGCTTGCGATTGGCGCGAACTTTGCCAACATGGCGCGGCCTAGGCGTTTTGGGATGTGTACCAGCCAGTTTGCGGGCCTGATACGGGTGCTGAAAGTGACGATGACCGGCCCCGATACAACAGCACGAGAGCGATGATCGGACTTCTGATCGTAACCCACGGTGGGTTAGCCCGGGAATTCCGCGCTGCCCTGGAACACGTTGTGGGGCCCCAACAGCAACTGGAAACCGTGTCGATCGGTCCTGAAGACGACATGGAAGCGCGACGTCGGGAAATCCTCGACGCCGTACGCCAGGTCGACACCGGTGACGGCGTCATCCTACTCACGGACATGTTCGGCGGCACGCCCAGCAATCTATCCATATCGATCCTGGACGAAGCAAATGTCGAGGTCATCGCAGGCGTTAATCTGCCGATGCTCGTCAAACTGACGAGTGTGCGCGGAGACGTTCCGCTCGCGAAAGCTGTCGATCTGGCCAAAGAAGCCGGACGCAAATACATTAGCGTCGCTCGGCAGGTGCTCTCTGGTGAGCCCTGAACAGGCGGGGGATATTGGTGCACGACAGGCGTAAACCATCGGCGATCGTGACGATCCGCAATCGCAAGGGGCTGCACGCGCGCGCCTCCGCGAAGTTCGTCAAATGCGCCGAGGCGTTCGATGCACGCATCTCGGTGACCCGCGACGGCAATACGGTAGGCGGAACCTCGATCATGGGTCTCATGATGCTGGCCGCCGGGCCAGGCGCCGTCCTTCGGCTGATCGCGGAGGGGCCGGAAGGCCCGGAAGCTCTTGAGGCTCTGACAGCGCTTGTCGCGGATGGCTTCGGCGAGGAATGCGTCGACGGGGGTTGAGCTCCGCGAAAAAAAAAGGGCGCCCAAACGGACGCCCTCTTTCCTTATCCGGTCATTACATACCGCTCAGCTCGCGATCCTGAGCGTCGAGATTTTCAACGCGATATCCCGGAACGCCTGACGCAGCTGATCACCGGTCGTGGTGTCGTAGAAATGCGCCGTTGAAGTTGCGCAGTTTTTCAGCGTATTCGTCGCCAGCTGGTTGCCGCCGAGCGCAAAGCCCACCGAATAAACGATGATACCGGTGTTCTTCATGTTGGTGCAGATGCTGACGGCATTGTTGGATATCGTTTTCGCCTGTGAAGAGCTGTCGCCGTACTGCACGCCACCCGTCGTGTTGTAGACGCCATCACTCATCAGGATGACGATCTTCTGCAGCTTCGGCTGGCCGTTATCGCTCAACGTGGTGATATCGCTGTAGGGAGCCGGCTTGCTTTCCGACGGCCAGATATTGGCCCACTTCGGCGAGACCAGATACCAGGCCCACGCGGTGCCGAGCTGCCCTGCCGTAGCACCACTGGCCCCAAGAGCATCGATTTTCGCGTTCAGATCGTCCTTTTTGCTGGTGAGCGGCAGAATTGACTGCCCGGTGGTTGGCGTCGAGCAACTGCCGTTCGAGCTGTAGTTGGCGCTGTCGTTGATCGCGGTGTTTCCGCTGTTGCCCTGGTAGGCGCTGAGGTACTTGTTCGTGCCGGGCGCGGCGTCGGTGAACGCCTCGCTACCCGTCCGCTCCGTCACACACTGAATGGGCTTCCGGGTGTTATTGTTGAATTTTTTGGTCTCAGGAAGACCCGTCACGTCGCTGATGTACGAGCCGACGTTGATACGAGGCGCAAAGGGCGCGATCGCGATCTTGGACGTATATTCAGACTGATTGTCCCAAACGACGATCTTGATGAGATCCTTGGCTGCAAGCTTGAGATCCTTGATCTTGTTGCCCGCCATCGAACCGGTGACATCGAGCATCATACCGACCTCGATGTTCGTCTCGGTATTGCCGCCAGCCGCCAGGATTGCCTTGGCGGCCGTGTAGACCGGCAGCTTTTCGATGCCGATGACGTTCAGGAACGGCGTGGTCACGGCCGCATCGCCGACCGCCTGGATCGCTGATCCCTCGTCCGCCAGCTCAAAGCTGATCGTGTCCGTCGAGGTGATGTGCGATTTGAGCTGATCGTAGTAGAGCTGCGCCGTATCCAGCGCGGATGCTGCATCGCCGCCAGAGGTTTGCAGGACACGGCCCGCTGCCAGAACTGCCGCATCGATCGCGTGCTGAGTCTGCTGGCGCGCGTTGAGCCAACGCCCATAATCGACGGCACCGCCGACGACGCCGAAGATGATCATAATCGTTAATCCGAACATCATGGCGATGTTACCGGATTCTGATTTCGTAAATGACCTTAAAAGTCCGCGCGGCCCTCGAAGACCGCGGAACATGCGCAGACAAGGCCACGCTGGACCCACACTCATTGGAAAACGCCTCACACCTGGACCAATCCCTTGCGAGGCAATCTGCCGTTGTCATCCTTTCGTCAGTGTAAACGTGAAATCGCGGTTCCGATGCATCGGCCGGTATTTGTGCCAATTTGGTTGATGATTTCTTGCCGTTTTGAGACCCGCATTTACCAAGGATCGCCGAGCTTTCACTGGGCGCCGATCGGCACGAGACATAACAATGTCTTTATGTCTTGTTGCAACAGGCCGCTCTGGCAGCTATAGAAGCCGCTGCTGGTACTTGCGTATCCAACGCCCGTGCCGAACCCATCACCGGATCGATCGAGGACCTGAGATGCCGATTGCTGCCGAATACGCCGTGAAGGACATCAAACTCGCGGATTGGGGCCGCAAGGAAATCTCGATCGCCGAGACCGAGATGCCCGGCCTGATGGCCACGCGCGAGGAATATGGCGCGGCCAAGCCCCTGAAGGGCGCTCGCATTGCCGGTTCCCTGCATATGACCATTCAGACCGCCGTTCTCATCGAAACGCTGGTTGCGCTCGGCGCGGAAGTCCGCTGGGTATCGTGCAACATCTACTCGACCCAGGATCACGCTGCCGCCGCGATCGCCGCAGCCGGCGTGCCTGTGTTCGCCATCAAGGGCGAAACCCTCAAAGATTACTGGGACTACACCGCAAAGCTGTTCGACTGGCACGGCGGCGGCTATCCGAACATGATCCTGGACGACGGCGGCGATGCCACCATGTTCGTCCATCTTGGTCTGCGCGCCGAAAACGGCGACACCGCGTTCCTCGATAAGCCCGGCTCGGAGGAAGAAGAGATCTTCTTCGCGCTGCTGAAGAAAATGCTGGCCGAGAAGCCGAAGGGCTGGTTCGCCGAGGTCGCCAAATCGATTAAAGGCGTCTCCGAGGAGACGACGACGGGCGTGCATCGCCTCTACGAGATGCAGAAGCAGGGCAAGCTGCTGTGGCCGGCGATCAACGTCAACGACAGCGTCACCAAGTCGAAGTTCGATAACCTCTACGGCTGCCGCGAAAGCCTCGTCGACGGCATTCGTCGCGGCACCGACGTGATGATGGCCGGCAAGGTCGCCATGGTCGCCGGGTTCGGCGATGTCGGCAAAGGCTCTGCAGCCAGCCTCCGTAACGCTGGCTGCCGCGTGCTGGTGTCGGAGATCGACCCGATCTGCGCCCTGCAGGCCGCCATGGAAGGCTACGAGGTCGTCACCATGGAAGACGCCGCCCCGCGCGCCGACATCTTCGTCACCGCGACCGGCAACAAGGACGTCATTACGATCGATCACATGCGCGCCATGAAGCATCGCGCGATCGTCTGCAACATCGGCCACTTCGACAACGAGATCCAGGTCGCCGGCCTCAAGAACCTCAAGTGGGACAACGTTAAGCCGCAGGTCGATGAGATCGAGTTCCCGGATGGCAAGCGCATCATCCTGCTGTCGGAAGGCCGCCTGGTGAACCTGGGCAACGCCACGGGCCATCCGTCGTTCGTCATGTCCGCATCGTTCACGAACCAGACGCTGGCGCAGATCGAGCTGTTCAGCACCAACGGCAAGTACAAGCGCGAGGTGTATACGCTTCCCAAGCATCTCGATGAGAAGGTCGCGATGCTGCATCTCGCCAAGGTCGGAGCCAAGCTGACGAAGCTCTCTCCGATCCAGGCCGATTACCTCGGCGTTTCCGCCAGCGGCCCGTTCAAGGCAGATCACTACCGCTACTGAGGGCCGGGATATCATGTGCGATTTCCAACTAAATCGCACACATCCGGTCCAGGTTGCATCCACTATTGGCGCGGGTCCGCAGCGGGCCCGTGCTTTTTGCTGACCCGCGTGCTGCCACAGCGCTGGCCAGCACAGAGGAAGCTCCTCATAATCCAAGTGATTCGGGCATCTTAAGCCCAAGTTAACAGCACCCCGTGTTGCGTTCCCATAGGTGCGAATTGGCAAAAGCTTGCACGGAACGCAATGCAGTTGGCAGCCCGCCAGAGCCGGACCGACGCTACTAGTCGGGAATTATTGGCCCTTCTGCTCGCGAGTCTGGCCTGCATCGTCGTCCTCACCCTCGCTCTGATCGAGAGCAGTGACGACGGATTCGCAGGTCTGACCGTGCGACACCTGCTGGCCATCGCCCTCGGCGTGGGCACCGTGGGACTGGCCCTCAGCCTCGTCTGGTTTGCGGTTCGCCGCTCACGCCTGGCCATTCGCAGCGCTGAAAACGAGGCAGCGGCGCTACGCCGCAACCTGTTGACCGCGGAGGCGATCGTCAAAGCTGAACCGCAGGTTCTGGTATTCTGGGAACAGGGCCAGGGCCTCACCGTCATCGCCCATACCCTGTCTACCGTCGCCGGACTGCCCGAGGACCAGCGCGAGTTGCTCCGCTTCGGCACCTGGCTCAGCGGGGAATCAGCCGATGCGTTGAAGGCCGGGCTCGACAGCCTGTTTGCCGACGGTCGTCCGTTCAACCTGCTGCTCAACACGACAGCCGGGGGACATCTGGAGGCCGACGGCCGGGCGGCAGGGTCACGTGCGGTGCTTCGACTGCGGGATGTCGCCGGATACAAGCGTGACCTGCTGCGCATTCTCGACCGGCATCAACAACTGGCTCGCGATATCCGGTCCAGCCGCGCCTTGCTCAATGCCCTGCCCATGCCTGTCTGGCTGAAAGGGACCAACGGCAATATCGAGTGGGTCAACAAGGCGTATGTCGCAGCGGTCGAAGCCGCCGACGAAGCCGAGGTCCGCGAACGCCAAATCGAATTGCTGGAGTCGCGCCAGCGCGCCGCTATCGATCGCGCTTTGGTCAAGCATGAGGGCTATAAAACACGGCTGCCGTTGATCGTTGCGGGTCAACACAAACCTCATGATGTGGTCGTTGTTCCGCTCGATGATTCAACCGCCGCAGCGGCTATCGACGTCACGGCGCTTGAAACGGCCCAGGATGAGCTCGAACGCCAGGTCGCGGCCTATGATCGGACACTGGATCAGGTCGCGACGGCCGTCGCTATCTTCAACAAGGATCAGCGGCTGAGCTTCTTCAACGCTGCTTTCGAGCATCTCTGGGGGATCGACGCGAAATGGCTCGAAACCCATCCGACCGACAGCGAGATTTTGGATCGGCTGCGTGAGTCATCGCGCCTGCCGTCG
Organism: Pseudomonadota bacterium; assembly: GCA_023428365.1. Lineage (GTDB taxonomy): Bacteria > Pseudomonadota > Alphaproteobacteria > Rhizobiales > Hyphomicrobiaceae > ZC4RG25. Next base: position 5,492 of record JAEYYQ010000614.1, read on the forward strand.
ATGGTCGATTACCGCAGCTGGAAGACCAAACTGCTGGCCTGCTATCGCAGCGGTGTTGACCTCGAGGATTGGTGGCACCTGCCCGACGGACGCATGCTGCGTGTGGCCACCGAACCGCGCCCCGACGGCGGTGTGACCCGCCTTTATGATGACGTGACAGAGCGTTATGCTCTCGAAAGCAGCTATAATGCGCTGATCGACGTGCAGCGCGAAACATTGGACAGCCTGAAAGAAGGCGTCGCGGTGATTGCCACCGACGGACGCCTGAAGCTGTCCAACTCGGCATTCGCTTCCATCTGGAAGTTGTCGACGCGCGATCTGTCCGGCACCCCGCATATCGACGACATCATCCGCTCTGCTCGTGCGCTGTACGATGACGAGAGAACCTGGGCGAGCATCAGCCGGGCCGTAACCTCCCTCTCCGATCAGCGGACATCGGCGGAAGGCCAGATGG
>JAEYYQ010000630.1 GCA_023428365.1 Pseudomonadota bacterium
AGACAGACGTCTGAGAACGCATCTGTGCCAAAAAAGAACGATTGTTTCGAAAGGCCTTTTTTTAATGCTCCGCCTGGGGATACTCATTGCTGGCCTGATCGGAGGTGCGATGATCTGGCCCGAGATCCAGGCGGACGACCGCATCCTGTGGGCTGCGGCCGTCCCTGCGGTTTATTTCATCGGCATGTGGGCACTGCTGGATGGCCGGTCGTGAAAGCGGCCGGCCATCAGCCTCGCGGCTATTTGAACGCCACGGTGTGAAGCGCCTCTCGGGCGCGGGCGCGCGGCCAAACCGCGGGTTGCTCCGGCGGCTGTAAGCGGTGCGATACAACGGTGCCGCGGCGTTTGCCGGTGAGTGTTACAAGCCCCGCCTCGTTGCGGACGCCAACCGAGCCCCGCATCACAACGATGGCGAGCTGGCCATCGACCGGGCCGCTCCACAAGTCGACCCCCTTCGACGAGAGCGTCGTGGCGGCTGCTGTACGCACTTCGACGCGTTTTCTCGGCGCTTCACGCGGTTTTGAAGCGACCAGGCGAATGGTGCCGCTGATCAACTCGACGATCAAGGCGCCGCTTCTCCGGCCCTCTTCGGCCAGGAAGTCGGCGATGACGATCAACGAGTTTTCCCCGAGGGTTATGCGGCTTCCGTCCTCGAAGCGGACTGCCAGACGAGACGCCGCCCCTGTCGACAGACTGTCCCGGCGGCCGATGGTATCACCCACGGCCAGGGGCCGCGCGATTCCGTCGCGTTCGATGCGGACTTCGCCTTGTGCCCGCTGTACGACAGCGACTGCCGCAACAGGCTGTTTAGGCGTACTCGTGGCTGCCAATGTCGTGACAGCCGATACCAGGATTAAACCGGCACTGACCGCTCCGAGTTTGCGAGCGGTGGATGTAGCAAGCATGCAGGCGTCCCCCATTTTGATGGCGTGATCTCTCAATGGTTCCCCGCGTGCGCCCGCCCCCCGAATCGCGGACGCCAACTTATCCATTGATCTGACGGGACTTGGCCAGATATATGTCCGCGCGAGCCTCAATTGCGTGGGGAGGCTACTTGCCCGAGCGATTTTGGGTGCTTCGGGTAGGTGGTTTGCCCGCGCGAATTGGTTTTTTATAAGCCAATTCAAAAGGTTCAGCCCCTTGCGGGGCATGGTTGCGGGCGTGGTGGAATTGGTAGACACGCCAGATTTAGGTTCTGGTGGCCTCGGCCGTGGGGGTTCAAGTCCCTCCGTCCGCACCATCCAATTGAGAGCATTTGCCCATAGTGGGTGATGCAAGACGGATCAAATCTCTTACGACGCGGGTTTCGGGTTCATGCAGGTGACGGAGACGAGTTCGGACGGCTTGAAGCGGCAGCTCAAGATCGTCGTCGGTGCCGGAGAAATCGGCGAGCGGTTCGCTGCAAAGCTCGATGAGGTCAAGGATCGGGTCCAGATCAAGGGCTTCCGCAAGGGCAAGGTTCCGGTTGGACACCTGAAGAAGGTGTATGGCCGCTCGCTGATGGGCGAGATCCTGCAGCAGACGATTGAGGAGAAAAGCCGCGAGGCGCTTGCAGAACGCAAGGAGCGCCCGGCATTCCAGCCGCAGATCGAGCTGTCCGAGGATCAGCAGGAAATCGAGAAGGTGATGTCCGGACAGGCGGATCTGTCCTTCGGCATGACGTTCGAAGTGCTGCCCGAAATCGCGCTGGCGGATTTCGCAGGAATTCAGATGGAGAAGCTCGTCGCCGATGTCGACGAGAAGGCCGTCGACGATGCCGTCGCCCAGCTGGTCGAGCGCAGCGTCAGCTATGAAGCGGCGGAAGGTCGCGTCGCCGAGGACGGTGACCGGCTCACCATCGACTTCGTCGGCAAGATCGACGGTACGCCGTTTGAAGGCGGCGCGGGCGAAGGCATCAACATCGTTCTCGGCCAGGGTAGCTTCATTCCCGGCTTCGAGGACGGTCTGAAGGGCGCCAAGGCGAGCGAAGATCGGGTCGTTAATGCAACCTTCCCGGAGGCCTATCCGGAGGCGACGCTGGCTGGAAAGGCCGCAACCTTCGACGTCACGGTCAAGGAAGTCGCCGCTCCGAAGAAGCCTGAGGTCAACGACGACTTCGCCAAGACGCTTGGTGCAGAGAGCCTCACCCAGCTCCGTGAGCTGGTGACCGAGCAGATCAAACGCGAATATGAGCAGGCCTCACGCGGCAAGCTGAAGCGCGTCCTGCTCGACGAACTGGAGAAGCGGCACGATTTCGCATTGCCGCCGTCGCTGGTGGATCGCGAGTTCGAGGGCATCTGGCGTCAGGTCAGCGATGGTCTGCAGCAGGCCGGACGGACCTTCGAGGACGAGGGTAAGACCGAGGACGACGCCAAGGCCGAGTACCGTAAAATCGCCGAACGCCGCGTGCGCCTCGGCCTGATTCTTGGCGAAGTCGGTGACAAGAACCAGATCCAGGTGTCGCAGGACGAGTTGCGTCGCGCGCTGATGGAGCAGGCTCGCCGTTATCCGGGCCAGGAGCGCATGGTGTACGAGTTCTACGAGAAGAACCCGAACGCGATCGCTGAACTCAGAGCGCCGATTTATGAGGAGAAAGTGGTCGATTTCATTCTCGAGCGGGCCAAGCCGTCCGAAAAGAAAGTTGATCGCGAAGAACTCCTGAAGCCTGAGCCGGAAGACGCTGAAGCGTAAGCCGGAACTTGGGCCCGGCGGCCGACAGATCGCCGCTGTGGATGAAGTGCGCGTCGGTGTGGGGGGCGTAATCTCCCCCAATTGATCCTAT
>JAEYYQ010000142.1 GCA_023428365.1 Pseudomonadota bacterium
GGCGTCGCTTGCGGCAGCTTCGGACAATCCGGCGAAGGCTGGGTCGACCCCGTCTTGCTGCATGCCCTGTTCCGCAATGCCGCGCGCGATAAGGGCGTCACGTTCCTGAAGGACGAGGTGACGGGCCTCGAGGTCGATGGCCCGGCGGTGACGTCGGTTTCGCTGGCCAGCGGAACGCGCATTCCGTGCGGCGCGGTCGTCAATGCCGCCGGATTTGCGGCGGGCGCCGTTTCCAAACTTGCGGGCATCGAACTGCCGGTCGAGCCGCGCAAGCGTTACATCTTCGTCATCGACCGCCGCGATTCTCCGGAAGAACTTCACAAGGCGCCGTTGACGGTCGATACGTCCGGTGTGTTCTTCCGCCCCGAGGGCCGCATGTTCATCACCGGCATCTCACCGGAGGAAGAAAACGAGCCGCCTGCCGTCGACCTCGACGCCATCAACTACGAGGAATTCGAGGAAATCGTCTGGCCGAACCTCGCGACCCGCGTGCCGCTGTTTGAGACGGCCAAAGTCGTGAACGCGTGGGCTGGATATTACGACTACAATACGCTCGACCAGAACGCGATCATCGGCGCCCATCCGCAGCTCACGAATTTCTATTTCGCCAACGGCTTTTCCGGGCACGGGCTGCAACAGGCGGCTGCGGCCGGGCGCGCCGTGACCGAACTCATTCTGACGGGACGCTTCCAGACCATCGACCTCACCCGGTTCGGTTACGAGCGGATCGCAGCCGGACAGCCGCTGTTGGAAACAAACATCATCTAGGCTCTGAACATGGCCCGCGTGCTCGCGATATCGTCTCAGGTGGTACGCGGGCACATCGGTCTTTGCGCCGTCGCGCCCGCACTGCAGCGGCTAGGCCATGAAGTCTGGCCACTACCGACGATCATTCTGTCGAACCATCCGGGACATCCCCACGCGGCCGGGCAGCGGATCGAGGCCGGAACTCTCGATCAGTTCATCGCTGCGCTCGATCACAACGGCTGGCTGGACGAGATCGATGCGGTTCTCACCGGCTACTTGCCCAGCGCCGATCACGCTGCCGTCGCCGCCGAGTTGATCAGGCGGCTGAAATCGGGGCGGCCCATCGTTTATCTTTGCGACCCGGTGCTCGGCGACGAACCCAAGGGACTCTACATCGACGCCAATGCGGCCCACGCCATCCGCGACTCCCTCATTCAGCTTGCCGATGTGATCACGCCCAATCGTTTCGAGCTGGGATGGCTGACAGGCCGCCCACTGTCCTCCGTGGAGAGCCTTGCCGAAGCCGCGCGCGGTCTTTCCAGAGGAACCGTCGTTGTCACGTCGGCAGCCCGACGTGGAGATACCCTGGACACTCTGCTGGTCAACAGCGCGAGTGTTTTCCGCACTAGCGTAGCTTGGCGGTCTGACGTCCCGCATGGAACAGGCGATTTCTTTGCCGGACTATTCCTCGGACACGTTCTGAACGGCCTACCGGAAACCGAAGCGCTGGCACGATCCGCGGCGGGCGTGGAGGCGGCAATCGAAGCCAGTGCTGGCCACAATGAGCTGGTTTTGACGTCGCAGAATACCTGGGCGGCGGCAGCGCCGCTTGCAGTCGAAGCCATCTAGGGCCAGAAAGTATCCTTGACCCGCGGCGAAGACTGTCATCAGTCTCTCGACCGGTATTCAGGCAGCGGACACATGCGGTTAGCACGCTCGATCCGCCACCTCACAACCATGGATCGCTTCTGATGACAAAATTTCCAGAGGATCTGGCTGACCGCTTCCGGCGCTTCAAATATCGGCATTTCGCGCCGAACATGGATCATTTCGAGAAGCTCGCCTCCGAGGGACAGCATCCTGAGACGATGATCGTGAGCTGCTGCGACAGCCGCGTCGATCCCGAAACGATCTTCAGCGCCATGCCGGGCGAGCTGTTCGTGGTGCGCAACGTCGCCAATCTGGTGCCACCCTATGAAACCAGCGGTAAGTTCCATGGTGTCAGCGCCGCACTTGAGTTCGCGGCGCTCAACCTTCGGGTGAAGCACATCGTGATCATCGGTCATTCGAGCTGCGGTGGCATCCGGGCCTGCCTGGATCACGATGCGGCGCGGCAGTCGGAGGCTCAGTTTATCTCGAACTGGATGTCGATCCTCGATGACGCGCGCGAGCACGTGGAGAGCTGCTGCGGCGGCGCGTCAATGCCGGAGAAGCACGCCGAACTCGAACGGGAAGGCATCAAGACATCGTTGGCTAATCTGCGCACGTTCCCGTGTGTGACGACCTTGGAGGCCAAGGGACGCCTGCAATTGCATGGCGCGCATTTCGATATCGCCACCGGCTCGCTGTCCGTGCTCGATGAGACCACCGGCAAGTTTATAGCGATCTGAGCCTGCGTCTTCTCAGGCCATATACTGGCCGCCGTTCGCATCAAGGCAGGCGCCGGTGATGAAGCCGGCGTCATCGGCCGCCAGAAATGCAACGCAGCGCGCGATTTCCTCAGCCGTACCCAACCGTCCGACCGGGATGTAGGGAATAATTTTGGTATCGAGAACTTCCTTCGGCATCGCCGCCACCATCTCGGTGTTGATGTAGCCGGGTGCAATGACGTTGCAGGTAATTCCCTTCGCCGCGCCTTCCTGTGCCATCGCCTTGCTGAAGCCGAGCAACCCAGCCTTGGCCGCCGAGTAGTTCACCTGGCCCATCTGCCCCTTACGGCCGTTGATCGATGAGATCGAGATGATGCGTCCGAAGTTGCGGGCGCGCATCCCTTCAACCAGCAGCCGCGTCATGTTGAAGACGGAGTCGAGATTGGTACGGATGACCGCGTCCCAATTGTCCTTGCTCATCCGATGCATCATGCCGTCGCGCGTGATGCCGGCGTTGTTCACAAGTACATCTACGGGACCGAGATCCCTGGTGATCTGAGCGACGCCTTTCACGCAAGCGTCGTAGTCGCCGACATCGAACTTGAAGACAGGAATGCCGTGCTCGGCCTGGAATTGGCGTGCGACCTCGTCGTTGCCAGCATAGTTCGCAGCGACCCGATAACCCTTATTCTTAAGAGCAACGGAAATCGCTGCGCCGATGCCGCGCGTTCCACCGGTGACAACGGCCACACGTGCCATAGTGCGTATCCTCCCAAGACTCCAGACGACGGATTATTCCGTTTGTAACAAGCGAGACGTTTAACGGTTGATAAGAAGCTGGCGCGACGGTTACCGCCAGCCTCCTTTTCGTTTTCTGCAATGCAGGATTTCAGTCGCGCTCGACGCACATCGCGACGCCCATGCCGCCGCCGATGCACAGCGTCGCCAAACCCTTCTTCGCGTCGCGGCGCTTCATCTCGAACAGCAGCGTGTTGAGCACGCGCGCCCCGGATGCACCGATCGGGTGGCCGATGGCGATGGCGCCGCCGTTGACGTTGACCTTGCTGGTGTCCCAACCAAGACCCTTGTTGACGGCACAGGCCTGAGCCGCGAACGCCTCGTTGGCCTCGATCAGATCAAGATCGGCGACGGTCCAACCGGCCTTTTCCAAGGCCTTCTTCGATGCTGGAATCGGACCAGTTCCCATGATCGACGGATCGACGCCGGCATGCGCCCACGACACGATACGAGCCAGCGGTGTGATTCCGCGCTTCTTGGCTTCCGCCAGCGTCATCAGCACGACGGCGGCGGCGCCATCGTTAATGCCGGAGGCATTGCCCGCTGTCACGGTGCCATCCTTTTCGAAGGCCGGGCGCAGCTTGGTGACACTTTCCAACGTTGCACCGTCACGAATGTACTCATCCTCGGACACCACGATGTCGCCCTTCCGGGTCTTGATCGTGACCGGGGCGATCTCGTCCTTGAACTTACCGGCTTTCTTGGCGGCTTCGGCTTTGTTCTGCGAGGCGACCGCGAACTGGTCCTGCTCCTCGCGGGTGATCTGCCACTGGCGCGCGACGTTCTCTGCGGTCGTGCCCATGTGATAGCCGTTAAAGGCATCCCACAGACCATCCTTAATCATCGTGTCGATGAACTTGACGTCACCCATCTTGGTGCCGTCGCGCAGATGGGCCACGTGCGGCGCCTGGCTCATGCTCTCCTGCCCGCCCGCCACGACAATCGAAGCCGAACCGAGCTGGATCTGCTGCGCCGCCAGCGCAACCGCCCGGAGACCCGAGCCGCATAGCTGGTTCATGCCCCACGCCGGACTGTCGACCGGGATGCCGGCTGCGATCGAAGCCTGCCGCGCCGGGTTCTGACCTTCGCCGGCCGTCAGGATCTGCCCCATGATGACTTCCGAAACGTCGCCCGGTTCGATATTCGCCCGCTCGATGGCAGCCTTGATGGCCACCTTGCCAAGCTCGTGCGCGGGGAGACTTGCCAGGGCGCCATTGAAGGAGCCCACAGGTGTGCGAGCGGCGCTCGCTATGACAATCGTCTCATTATCTGCACTCATGTGATTGG
>JAEYYQ010000189.1 GCA_023428365.1 Pseudomonadota bacterium
GCTGTTCCGTTTTGCTGAGCACATGATGCTCAAGCAGATCGCCTGTGCGCACGTCAACATAGGCAAGCGACGTCTCGATCGCATCGGGATTGAGAACACGACGCCCCCGGCCAAAATCCGGGTGCTCGATCAGGCCGCCGTTGGCGATCACCACGACGGGCTGACCGTGAAGAAACGCGAGATCATGTGGGCCAATGCCGTACGAGGGAAACTCGCCGATGCGTTTGAAATTCGCAGCGACGTCGTAAACACCAATGATGCCGCGCGCATTCTCGAAATCATTTTCCGTCGCGTAAAGAAGCCGCCCGTCTCGTGAGAAAACGCCATGGCCGTAGAAGTGGCGATCCTCGGGCGTCGAGAAAGAAATTGGAAGGGCGCTGCGATCCGCCGAAAACGCAATAGCGAAATTGCCGGGCCTGCGCGCGAACACCACGCATCGCCGTGTAACCGGGCACACGGTGATATCATGCCCGCGGTCCGGCAGGGGGACAGCGCGGACATCACGTCCATCTGCCGTGAAAATCGCTGCCGAAAAGGTACCATCGGCCCCCTTCCGAGCCGCGGCAAAGAAAACCGTATCCTTCTTGTCAGCCCAGGCAGCCCCAGCACCCGCGAGAAGGCTGCAACTGCCAAGCAAGACCGTTCTGCGATCAATCACCATCGGACGAATTGAATCCTAGCGTAAGTCCCGCAGTCGCCGCCATGAGGGTCGTGAGTTGGGCTCGTGCATTTTTCAACGGGAAACCCATTGAGATGAGGCGGACAGAAATATCCGGATCATCGAACGGCTTTGGCACACTCACCAGACGCTTTGAAATAGTATGCGCCGTATTGATCTCGCTGAGCACCAGCTTTGCATTCGATTGCAGATTGATGACGCCTTTGGCGCGTCCCGTCCCGATGATGGCCTGCTGCATGCCGCCGGTCGTATAAAGATCGCGCAGCCCCTCGATATTCGCCGTCGTCAGCCGGAATGTGCGGCCGCTCCGTTCCAGCACGGCCGGCAATCTTCGTTTCTGCTTACCGAATCCCAAGGGCCCGGCGATCCGTTCCTCGCGGATACGTTCGAGCCCCTGATCCAACGACTTTGCGAGAACCTGCGTCACTTCGGAAGGCTTGAAGAACTGTGGATTATCCGGCCCCGGATTTAAAAGGAGACGGCGAAACCCATCCTCCTGTTTCCATTCATTCAGAATTTCCTGAGACCGCGCCTGCAAATTACCAGAAATGGCGAGGGCGAAGCGGCAGCGATGGTCCTGCGCCTCTGGAGCTTCGGATTTCCCACCCCGGTCCTGGAACAGGACGATTTCCAGGGCACTGAGTCCTTGAAGCGCCACGCTCTTGGACGCCAGCTTCTGCACATCCGTGACGTCAGGATCGCGCGTCTGCAGAGCCCTGGAGACCTGCCTCGCGCCCAGTCCGCGCCGATCGGGGAAGAACAAGATTCGCTCTGGCCGGTTTGCTTTTGTAATCGGCCCGAAATTAATGTGCTCGACGCGTCCCCAGGCCACGACGAAATCATCAAAGGCTTTTCCAACGCTTTTGGGAAGCGTGCGTGATGGTTTCGCGCAATACCGATCAATCGCTTGGGATAATCCTTTTGCCGCGCTCGCGAGCTTCTCGTAACCCGGCATGACATGCTTTTCGAGAACCTGATGGGCCAGCCTAGCATGATCAAACGGCTTGGCAGTCTCGAAGCTGGAAGCCTGGACCGTCGACATCGCCAGCCCAAAACCCAGGATCGCAAATTGCCGGATGAGACGTGCAGCAGTCATCAAGGCCCCTCAAAGCGAATTGACGAACTCGACCAACCTTCGGCGATCATCAGATGACAGCGCCGCGAATGCATCACGGGCGGCCTGCGCCTCGCCGCCGTGCCACAGGATGGCTTCAGTGATATTGCGTGCGCGGCCATCATGCAGAAAGAACGTGTGGCCGTTGACAGCCTCCGTCAGCCCAATCCCCCAAAGCGGCGCGGTGCGCCACTCGCGGCCATTGGCGACACCTTCCGGCATGCCGTCGGCAAGACCTTCCCCCATGTCGTGAAGCAGCAGATCAGTATAAGGCCAAATACGCTGGTTGCGCAGATGCGGATCGGGCGAGTCGTTGCCCGTCACGTGGCTGGGCACATGGCAACTCGCACAGCCGATCGTGTTGAAAATCTTTTTGCCGGCAACGACATCAGGCGCCGTCGGATTTCGTCGCGCCGGAACCGCAAGATTGCGTGCATAGAAGGCGACGAGATTAAGCAACGGACGATTGATCTCTTCGTTCGGTGCCTTCGCGGTCCCGCCATGTGGCGCCTGACGGCAGAACTCCTGCGCCGATGTACAATCTCCGTACGGATAAGGCGCCATCCAATTGCCGATGCCGATATCGCCCGTAAACGCTTCGGCGGACTGCTGATGCACCGTCGGTTGACCGGCCTTCCAGCCAAAACGACCGAGCATCGGGCGCTTGTTCTCAACGGACCAGACACGATTGGCGCGTCCAGAGATGCCATCGCCGTCGCGATCGTCGGGGTCTTCGCGTGCCAGGATATCCGCCTCCGGAATAGCCTCCAGCAAACCCAGACCAATCATCTGCGGCGTCATACGCGGCGAGATCATCGTTTTCGGATGCATTGGACCGTAGCCGAGGTCGGCGATGCTGTAAGTCGGCTTACGCAGGCTCACCACCTCGCCACCGGCGAGCGTGACCGGTATTTCCTCATACGTGATGAGCATCCGGCCTTCGCCCTCATGGCCCTGCACGCCGAGCTCTTGAAGCTGAACGCCGTAGGTCGGTTCAGCAATGACATTGCGGCGATGCTCGGCAATGGCGTTGCGCTGTTCTTCAGTTTCCGGTGGAATCGAAAGCCGAAGAAACATCGAAACCGAACGGTCTTCGATGTCCGTGCTTCGCGGCGGATTTCCGCGTCCGTCCTTCAGGTGACAGCTCTGACAGGCACGCGCATTGAACAACGGACCGAGTCCATCGGACGACTTGGTCGATGCCGGCGCCGACACCCAAAGCTTACGAAATACGCCGTTGCCGATTTTGAAATCGAGCTCTTTCGCAAACCCCATGTTCGCAGAAAACTGGGAGAATGCATCTGCTGTCGCTATGCCGGTATCGGTCGTGGCGTCACCGCCGGGTCGATCCTCACCGGTTTCCAGGACGTTGGCGTCAATCTCCGAACGGACAGCAGCGACCTGCTGGCCACTGCTGATTTGCGAATAGGCCGCGCCGCCGGCAAAAACCAGGACACCGGCGAGCAATCCTGGCAGCGCCGGCGCGATTTTTGTTATTACTCCCCGGCAATTCGCCATCGGAGAATTAGCGCTTTCCTTCAAGAGCCTTGCTGGGGTTGTCGAGACTGTCGGATCCTTCGAATTCGATGGCCCGCAGTTCCAGAACAGCAATGGCCCGCTCCAATTCCTTCGTGTGCGCAATCAAGGCACCGATGACGTCTTCGACGACTGCATTCCCCTCGGCATTGCCCTCGCCCAGCATTTGGTCGTAGGCCTCGATCGTTTCGGCGCGCGTCTTCAGCGTTTGCGCCTTGGCCGCCGTGTCGGCAAGCGCAGCACGAACGCGATCATCGATATCGGGTGACTTGGCGCGAACCAAGTCAGATACGCTCGGGCCACTCACCATGCTTCCATCCACGCGCTTGTAGCGACCGAGATAGACATTCTGGATGCCCATGATGTCGTAAAAGTGCGAGTTATGGGTGTTGTCGGAAAAGCAATCGTGCTCCTCCTCGGGATCGTGCAAAAGCAGGCCGAGCTTCATCCGCTCACCGGCCATTTCGCCGTAGGACAAGCTGCCAAGACCGGTGAATATCGCGGTCAAAGCCGCCGTATCGGACTTCGCAAGTTCCGCGCGTGCATCGCCGCCCTTTTTCCACTGCTCGACCATCCAGGCGAGATCATCGACGAGCAGATCCGTAACGACCGTCAAATACTGACCGCGTCGATCGCAGTTGCCATTCGTGCATTTCGCCGTGTCGTAGTCCGTGGCTTTGCGATCACCGGACCCGGCGTCGGTGCCGTTGAGATCCTGCCCCCACAGCAAAAACTCGATCGCATGATAGCCGGTCGCAACGTTAGCCTCGATTTTTTCGGCCTCATGGAGCGTATCGGACAGCAGCTCCTTCGTAATGCGGCTGGTATCGACCTTGCGGCCGTTGATGGTCAGCGACGTGTTTGCGATCACATTGGCGGCGTAAAGCGCATTGCTGTCCGACGCCGTACCGTAACTTTCGTCCACGTAATCGATCAGACCTTCATCAAGCGGCCAAGCATTCACCTTGCCTTCCCACTCATCGACGATCTTGTTGCCGAAGCGGAAGGCCTCGGTCTGCATGTACGGCGCGCGTGCCGCGAGCCAAGCCTCCCGCGCTGCTTTCAATGTTTCCTCGCTCGGCGAGGCCACCAGCTTGTCGACGGCTGCTTTCAGCGTTTTGGCAGTCGCCAGAGAGTCCTCATATCCGGCGAGCGCCAGATTGGCATAGTTGTCGACAACCTCAGGAACCGTTGCGGCCGACACCGACATGGGAAGGACAGCGGCTAGAGAAAACAAGGCCGCGACGCGGGCGATGATGATCCGCCTGGAACATCCGGTACCGATGTGGAGCAAGGTTGCCTCCTTGTATCGCCTCGTTGCTGGTTATCGCGCGCGCATCTATCGGCCGCCTCAACCAATCGGAGCAACGACCAGCGAGTCCGTTATAGCTGACTCGCACACTCGTAGGCCGAGCTGTCCCCGCAAACTTCGCGCGTTGGATAACTATTCGGTGAACTACGAAAGTGGAGTGAAAATGTCAATAAATCTGCGCGACGGCAGGCACAGGCGGTAGGCTTCGGTCGCCGCCACTGGCCACGCTCGGGCGGGTCGGATTTTCATCTTTTCTACGCTCGGATCCGTGGGCAACGTGAAGCCGGGAGGCAATGTCGTCTCCCAGCTCCGATCGCTGTAGCGCAGCTGAACCTGGCGTCAGGCCTCGTGAGACCCGATAAACCAGAGATCCTTGTCCACAGCGCGTGACACTTGCGTGAAGATATCGGCGGTGTCGGCATCCGACGCGTTATCGGCTTCATCGATCGCTGCACGGACGGATTTCGCGAACGATCCGATCATCTCCGTCAGCGCCTTTATGTGATCAGCCTGATCTGTCGCTTCCACTGGATATTGGGGCATTTTGGTCGTTGAGGCGACCGCTTGTGTGGTTCCCATCGCTTGCCCGCCAAGCTGGACAACCCGCTCCGCGATGGTATCGACATGATCGTCAAAGTGGCCGGAGACGTCATCGAACAATTCGTGAAGCGCGATGAAATTCGGTCCTTTTATATTCCAGTGCGCCTGCTTGATCGCGAGCCGCACATCGATGGCGTCTGCCAGGCGGGCATTCAAAAGGTTAATCATGGCTTTGCTGGAATTGTGCGAGACACCGGGTGCGAAACTGCGGTTCATGGTTTCTTCCTGTGTGTGGATCGGTTAGAGGCACCGCGCACCATCGTCGGCACACGACCGCCTCCCGAAAAACGCGCAATCCTAATACTGGTTCATTCACCAAGGCGATCGGATGATCGCTGCCCATCGCCGGACTGTTACGGCGTTGATGGCTCGGTGGTGTGAGGCGTCTCGGCCGTGCGCCCAAACCGCGCCTTGATCCGTTCGCGCATCGTCTGGAACGTCATGTACAGCATCGGAATGAGGAAAATGCCGATGCTGCTCGCCGCCAACATACCGACGAACACTGGCGTACTCACATTCCGGCGCGCGATCATCGAGGCACCGTCCGCCCACACCAGCGGAACGAGACCCAGGATAAACGCGATCGACGTCATCATCACGGCGCGGAAACGCAGACGTGCGCCGACTTCCGCGGCCTCCCTGATACTCATGCCGGCTTCGCGACGCTCCTTGGCGAATTCGACGATAAGAATGCCGTTCTTCGCGGCCAGGGCGATCAACACGACCAATCCGATCTGCGCATAAAGATCGAGCGTCACGTGCGCGACCAGCATTCCGGCGAAGGCACCAAGCACGCCGACAGAAACGGACAACAAGACCGGAATCGGGATAACCCAGCTCTCATAGAGCGCGACGAGAAATAGATACGCGAACAACACGGCGAGCGCGAGAATGGCTCCCGTTTGCCCTGATGCGCGCTGCTCCTGGAAGGCCGTTCCCGTCCACTCGTAGGCATAACCCGATGGCAGAACCTTATCGGACACCGCAGACATCGCCGCCATCGCCACGCCAGATGAGACGCCCGGTGCCGGACTACCGTTGATCGTCACCGAGCGATAGTTGTTGTATCGCGTGATCACCGCAGGCCCCGTAATGGTTCGTACTTCCGCAATCGACTGCAATGGCACCATCGCGCCGCTGCTGCTGCGAATGTAGATCTCCCAAAGCGCATTGACGTCGCGCCGGTTGCTTGCGTCACCCTGCAGATTGACCTGCCATGTCCGACCATACAGGTTGAAGTTGTTAACGAACGTTCCACCGAGCGTCGACTGCAGCGCAGCAAAAACGCTGTCCAGGGTGAGCCCCAACGCCTGCGCCTTTTCGCGATCGATATCCAGGTAGATGGACGGCGTGTTTGCCGCAAACGTCGTGAACACGCGCGTCAACTGCGGAACCTGGTTGGCCGTCACAACAAGCCCCCGAGCCACGCTCGACATCGCCGTCGGATCGGCGCCTTCAAGACTGTTCAGCTGATATTCGAAGCCGCCGCCCGTCGACAGACCAATAATGGGTGGCAAGTTGAACGGGAGAATGTTGGCTGCAAGAATTTGCTGACTGCTCACATAGATCTTTCCGATGAGAGCTTGTGCCGAGTCACTCGTTGCCTTGCGATCTGCGAACGGTCTCAAGCGCACAACCATCAGCGCGTTGTTGCTAGCCGAATAGTTATCCAGCAGCGAAAATCTCGTGACCGCGATGACGTCCTGCACCTGCGGCATGTCTTTGACCAGGGCCTCGACTTTATTGACGACGTCCTTGGTCCGCGCGACGGATGCTCCCTCGGGGAGCTGAATGTTGATGAAGAACGCGCCCTGGTCTTCCTCGGGCAAAAACCCGCCGGGCGTAATCGACGCCAAGCCCAGGATACCGCCGAAGCAGACCAGAACCGCGACCACGGACACGACCGCAATACGGAGCAGCCTGCCAACGACACGCGCATAACCATCGCGGACATCGTCGATCTGGCGCCCAACCCAGCCCATGATCCCGCGTCGCGGGCCGGTATGACGAAGGAACACGCCGCACAGCGCGGGTGACAACGTCAGCGCGTTGATCGCGGAGATCAGCATCGCGACACTGATGGTCACGGCGAACTGGCGGAACAGCTCGCCCGAAATGCCGGGAATAAACCCGATCGGCACGAACACCGACAGCAGCACCATGGTGATGGCGATAATCGGCGCGGTCACTTCGCCCATCGCCTTCTTGGCGGCATCGCCGGGCGAAAGCTCCGGCTCCTCTTCCATGACGCGCTCGACGTTCTCCACGACTACGATAGCATCGTCGACGACAATGCCGATGGCCAGCACCATTGCGAGCAGCGACACCGTGTTGGCCGAATAGCCCATCGCCAAGAGCACCGCGAAAGTGCCAATGAGACTGACCGGGACTGCGATGATCGGGATGAGCGTTGCGCGCCAATTCCCCAGGAAGATGAAAACAACCAGCGCGACGAGAACGAAGGCCTCGATGAGCGTGTGAATCACGGCCTCGACGGTATCGTTCACGAAGGTCGTGGAATCGTAGACCGCGCGGACATCCACCCCGGGCGGAAACCGCTTGCGGAGTTCATCGAGCTTGTCCTGGACGGCTTTCGCGGTGGTGAGAGCGTTCGCGCCCGGCGCCAGATAAATGCCGATGACGACCGCAGGCTCGCCGTTCAGCGATGACTCCGAATCCTCATTGAGCGCGCCGAGTTCAACGCGCGCCACATCCCGCACGTACAGGACAGAACCATCAGGATTGGCTCTGAGAACAATGTCGCCGAACTCTTCCGGCGTCGTGAGGCGTCCCTGCGTCTGGACGTTGAACTGGAATTTCTGATCGTCTGGAACCGGACGTGCACCGATACGGCCGACAGGCGCCTGCACGTTCTGGCTGCGGATGGCATTGACGATATCCGATGGCACCAGATCGAGGCTCGTCAGCCGATCGATATCGAACCAAATACGCATCGAGTAGTTCAGGCGACCGAACAGAGTCGCCGAGCCGACGCCGGACGTTCGCGCAATTTCGTCGAGAATATTGATAGTCGCGTAGTTCGTCAGAAACAGCGGCGTATCGTTCTTGTTCTGACTGTAGAGTGAAATGAACTGCAGAATTGAACTCGACTGCTTCTGAACAGTAAGTCCCTGAAGCTGGACCTCGTTCGGCAGTTGCGAGAGCGCCGTCTGCACGCGGTTATTGACGTTGACAGTATTAATGTCCGGGTCAGTGCCGAGTTCGAAGCTGACGGTCAGATTATAAGACCCATCGCTGCCGCTGGTGCTCTTCATATAGAGCATTTTGTCGACGCCGATCACTTTGGCTTCGAGCGGCTGGGCGACCGATGTCTCGACGACCTGCGCGGATGCACCCGGATATATGGCCGTCACCCGCACCTGCGGAGGCACGATGTCGGGAAGCTGCGCGACCGGAATCCGGGTGAGCGCCAGGATACCTGCAATGGTCGTCACGATTGCAATGACGACCGCGAGGCGTGGGCGATCGATGAAGGTATCCGAGATCACTTCTTGGGCTCCGGCGCCGGCTTTGACTTCCGTTCAGGATTGGGCTGGGGAATCGGCGGCCCGCTTGCCTTGGATGAAGCTGATGCGGGTGTTACTGAGGACGCAGGTGT
>JAEYYQ010000205.1 GCA_023428365.1 Pseudomonadota bacterium
TTGTGGTCGTTCCCCGCGGCAGTATCTCGACCGCAGGTGCGGAATTGGCGGCTATTGCCGACAAGGAAGCCAAGATGGACGCGGCCGTAAAATCGGGCGCTAAGATACCGGCGTGGCTGGATCGCGGGCTCGCCTCCGATGGCGTCCGTTACGTCGATTGAGGACATCATGAGCACCAACAGGCCGCGCGTGCTCTATCTCAGTCACGCGCCGGAAGACGTCTATGCCCTGATCCGCGAAGTCGCTGGTGACGCTTTCGACGTCATAACGCTCGGTACCGACGACGATGCGGAACGCTGCGCCGCCATCGCGGACGTCGATGCCGTGATCTGCGCGGCCACGCCACTGCGTAAACATCATCTCGACATGGCCAGAAACCTGCGGGTGGTGCATCATCAGGGCGTAGGCTGGCAAGACACCATCGACTGGCAGGTTATCCGTGACCGGGGGATGCCGTTAGCTCTGACGCCGGAAGGCACAACGATCGGTGTCGCCGAGCACACCATTCTGTTGATGCTTGCAGCCTGCAAACGCCTATCATTCGCGGACGCCGAGCTGCGCCGCGGTAAGTGGCACGTGAACGCACTGCGCGCGGAGTCGCGTGGGCGCTACGGGAAGTGCATCGGCTTCAACGGAATGGGTCGCATCGGTCAGGCGGTAGCGGAGCGTCTCAAGGCATTTGGCTGCTCTGGCATTTATTGCGATCCGCAAGTTGTGTTGGCACCGGAACAGGAAGCCGCACTCGGCCTCAGACGCGCGCCGCTGGAAGAGATGCTTCCCGCTGTGGATATCCTGTCCATCCACGTGCCGCTGACGCCGGACACCCGCATGATGATTGATGCTTCCGCCATCGCGCGCCTAAGGCCGGGCGCGATTCTCATTAATTCCGCGCGCGGCGGCATTGTCGACGAGAATGCATTGGCGGCGGCACTTCAATCCGGTCATGTGCTTGCTGCGGGCCTCGACGTCTTCGAAAACGAACCGCCACAGCCCGACAATCCGCTGCTAGCTTTGCCGAATGCGATCCTAACGCCACACATTTCCGCTGGCACGCGCGACGCCATGCGCCAGAAGATGACGGCGATATTTGTGAATCTCGACCGTTTCTTCAGTGGGCAGCCTATGAATAACATTGTCAGATTTCCATAAGTGCTGCGCCGCGCTAGCATTGGAATTAGCACCGGAAGCCGGATTGCAAGGGCTTAGCCGGCTCTTGATCAGGAGCACGAATCCGGAAAATTCAAGCCGGATATCAGCTCATTATCGCGGCGAGCCTCCTGCCCTTTAAGGGCAGCTGTTGCTTGAATAGCAAAAGTACACAGAGCGACGATGAGCATCGGCGTGTCATCCCGGAGCTGACGTCGCCAACACGAAGATCGATACACGCCGGCACACGTTCAATGTCCGCCCCTGGTGCGCCAGCGATTACTTCCCAACCGCCCACGCGTCCGAATTGGACCAATCAAGATCTGAGTGTGCAGTCTGCCTGAAAAATTTTACAGGCTGACTCATCGCGGATGAATTCCTACTTAAGCAAGCGTGCGGAATAAAGCGGCGCCCGTAGCGTTGTCCTCACTTGAAGATACAAATGGGATATGTGGAAAATGCTCGTGCACGCACTCAGACTGGCCGCGTTTTCGATGGTCTTCACTTTGATATTCGCCTCGGGGCTGACGCTTTCCGTGTCATCCGGGGACGCTGAACTCCACAACAACTTCGGGATCACTCTGGTTTCCCCGGCACTCGCCGATGACGATGACGACGGTGATGATGATGACGACGATGACGGCCCGCGCCCGCGACGTGCGCCTGAGTTTGTCGTCTCGGCGCCGACCGCAGCCGCCCTCGACCAGATCGCAAGCCTCGGTTACGTCATCATAGCCCGCCAGAGTCTCGCCACGACGGGCGTCGAGATCGCGCGTGTGCGGCCGCCAAGCGGAATGTCCGTTGCGAATGCACGGGCGCAAATCAACGCTCAGGTGCAAGGCGCCGTTATCGATCTGAACCATCTCTATCGGCCAAACGAGTTTTCGTGTGGCGCCACCGGCTGTGCCGCCTTCAGCATGGTCGGCTGGCCCTCTCCGCAGACATGCCAGATCGAAACCACCATCGGCATGGTTGATACGAGTGTGAATCGCGATCATCCGGCGCTGCGCGATCGTGCCATCGAGACGGTTCCTGTGCTGTCGCAGGGACGCCAACCGTCATCGAGTGTCCACGGCACAGCAATCGCTGCGTTGCTGGTCGGCCGTTCCGACACCACCACGCCTGGGCTGATGCCCAACGCGCGCGTGATCGCTGCCGAAGCGTTTCACCGCGCGCGCGGCGCCGATACGGGAGATGTATTCGACATCGTGCGCGCCATAGACCTATTGGCCGATCGGGGCGTTGGCGTCATCAACCTGAGCTTCTCTGGACCGGCGAACGAACTGCTCGAACAGGTCGTCACGGCCGTCGTGCAGCGCGGTGTGATGCTCGTTGGCGCGGCCGGAAACGATGGCCCGCGTGCGCAACCGCTTTATCCTGCTGCCTACACTCCAGTGATCGCCGTCACCGCCATCGATCATCGGTCGAGGATCTATCGGCAGGCCAATCAAGGCGCGCATATCTCATTCGCCGCACCCGGTGTCCGCTTGCGGACCGCGGCGCGCGCCAGTGGCGGGCAGCTCCGTTCGGGAACGTCATACGCGGTGCCATTCGTTACGGCCGCCCTGGCCGTCAAGAGGGCGCGCCAACCGAATGCGTCGCCGAGCGATCTGGTGAGCCGGCTGGCGGATCAGGCCAACGATCTGGGAGAACCCGGCCGTGATCCGGTGTTCGGCTGGGGCCTTATCCAAATGCCCGCCGCATGCAGCGCACCGGCGGGCTGATCAAACGTCTCAGATGACAGAAAGCGGAAACCCCTCCCGACATATCGGGAGGGGTTTTTTTAAGTCAGAGCTCAATCGTCGTCGTCATCGTCGCCGCGCCGCGGGACGTACACACGCGAAGGAGAGCGCTTGACGCCGGCGCGGCTCTCCGGTGCGCGCTGATAACGACGGACACGGCGATTGTCGTCGTCATCATCGTCATCGACACGATACGTCCCCGGCACAGTACGGCGCCTGACGGTGCGGCCATCGTCGTCATCGTCGTCGACTTTGTGGATCATTCCAGGATGGGGCATTTGCAGGCCCGCCCCCTGCAGTCCGGACGTCCCCGGCGTGGCCGAGACCTGCGGCACGCCCAGCATCGCACCGGCGGCAACACCACAGACCGAGAACAGAGCAATTCCATAGCGCATCGTACTATCTCCCTACATCGTCAATCGATCCGGAGTGCGCCGGATCATGCTGGGAGAACGCGTGCGGATTGACCTCTATTCCATGGATAACGACAGATATCTCATCGAGAATCGAACAAACGGAATTACTCCGTCGCCAACGCATCGTTCGGTTGCGCGATGATGCCCTGCGCCGCAACGACACGTTCCAGCGTCTCGTCCAGGTCATCGAACCAGCGCTGCTCGCGTGGCGGCAGCGGACCAGCCAGCGGCATGATCCAATCCGCCGCGCGCCAGCTGAATCCAATGGCCGTCAGGTCGCGGTTGGGATCAATCAGGGGCTGAGACGGTCGGCCGTTCAAGGACGCTGCGGATAGCACGCGCACCTCCAAATCCGCAGTGCCGTGGGTGCGCTCCCAAACCTGTTCCAGATGGTGGGCGAACAGCCGGATCATCTCGGGCCGGGTGGTCATTTTGCGGACCTGCCGATCGTCCAGGAACTCCTCCGGATCGATCTGCCACGTTCGGTCTGTCGCGGGATCCCGGACAGCGAACCGCGTCATGCCGTCCTTGCTGCGCAACATCATCTGCCAGGAAAACAGATGTCCCTGCTCGTGCCAGCTCACGAAGTCAGGATAGGCGAGGAAACGCAGCGGGATCAGCACCTGCGTAGCGACCCACGCACCGACGAAACCGGTTATGGCCATTCGCATCGGCCAAGCCGGTATTGAAGCGACCACAATCTCCCGCGGAGCAACGACGGGCTTGGCCGTGCTGCCTACGAGTTTCATGCCGCGCCGCCAGAGCTGCCGAGGCCAATCGGGTGGAAAGAACAGCAGCGTCGCGGCTATCGTGAACCATGGAAAGATGCCGATATTCCAAAACAGCGCATTGAGACCATGGAACACGCAATAGGCGATGAAAACGTAAAGCCGCGTTGCAGGCAGCAAGAGCAGCGGCGCGCCGGCGAGATGCAGCACAATCGAGCCGTAGGTCGCAAGCCAGACGACGCCATCCATGAGCAGCAATGGCCCCAGCACCGGAAGATGCGCATTGCCGGCGAGCCACTCGCGCAGCGGCTCGCCCTGCAGCCAGTCGCGATCGATTTTCATTAATCCGGCGTAGAAGTACATGATCTCGACCTGCGCGCACAGAAGGAGCACCGTCCACGCGGGGATCAGTGGCGGGCGCCGCGTGCGGCTGATGAAAGCGTCAACGGACCAGATTCGCGATGCTGGCACGAAGATCATGAGGAAGGCGATCAAGGCCACCAGGTAGAAGTGGTTGAGATAGCGTGCCTGATCGAGCAGGAACACGTAGCTGAACCCCAGGAAGAACAGCACTATCGCGACGCGATAGAACAGACCGATCGTGATCAGCGCCGCCAGCACGCCGAGCGCCGCGAAATGCCAGTACATTCCAGTCCCAGGCCAGGGGCTGAGCCACGCGAAGCCCGGATAGGAAAAAAAGAATGTCGGCTCGATGTAGTAGCGCGCGATCCAGCCATACGCGAAATAGCGACCCACCTCCCACACCATGATGAGGCCGAACAGGATACGGAACACAGCCGCCGATGCCGGGTCGACGGGTGCGAACAAGCGCACGCCCACGGCCTGCGCAATCGTGCGGCGCGGGGCTGGTCCAGTCATGGCGACTGCGGCTGGCATGGCGTCTCCGTTATCGAACCATGGATACCTCGATAGACTGCGGAACGCACGGCTTGGCGATTTATTCCGTGGGCATCACCAAAACCGCGTTTGAGGGATATGGATCGGTTCGCTTGAACGCATGGGCCTGCGTGCTAAAAAAATATACATAGGCTGGAATAGGCGGCGCACCTCTCCGTTATCCTGGCATCGCTGGTGAGCCAAGGGCCCGAGATGGCAGGTGCGGATCTCCGCTTCGACATGATATCGCTGCTGCCTCGGCTGCGGTTGTTCGCCTATACGTTGACGCGCTCTGCATCTGACTCCGATGACCTCGTGCAGAGCACCTGCGAGCGTGCGCTAAGGGCCAGCGATAGCTTCGAGCTTGGCACACGGCTCGACAGCTGGATGTTCAAGATCATGCGCAATCACTGGATCGATCAGACACGCCGGCATCGCGTCGAGGGCAACGTCGTGCATCTGTCCGGAGAGGAGCTGATCCCGGGCGACGATGGCCGTGACATCGTCGAAGCACGCGACGAGCTGGCCGCGGTCGATCGGATCATTCTGACGCTGCCGGAAGAGCAGCGCACGGTCCTGGTGCTGGTGTGCTTGGAAGAGCTCAGCTATCGCGAGGCAGCGGCTGTCCTCGATGTGCCGATCGGCACCGTGATGAGCAGACTGTCGCGGGCCCGCCAGCATCTCGCGAACGCGCTAACTGGATCAACGCAAGCTGCGCCGATGAAGGGAACGGGAAGTCGGTCATGACAACAGGACCGGTGAGCGACGACATGCTGATGGCTTATGCCGATGGTGAACTCAGTGAGGCTGAGGCCGCCGCTGTGAAGCGTGCGGTTTCAAACGACCCGCACCTCGCGACTAAACTCTCCGAATTCGAAGCAACGCGGCAACTCGCGCGTGACGCTTTCGCCAGTATCAAAATGCGCCCGGTCCCGCCGGAGCTTGTTCAAGCCGTTCTCTCGCACGCCTCGCAGCCCAAGGCACAGCAATGGCGTTTCAGGCGTCATCTGGTTCCGCTTGCCGCCTCGATCGCTGTCGTCGCCGGCGTAGTTGGCTATCTGGCCGGCATCTCCCGCGATCGCCAACCTTCGCTCCTCGCAGTGGATCGGGTGATGACCGAAGCGCTGGAAACCGCTGATAGCGGCGCAACAATCGAAACCGATCAGGGACGCCGCATCTCGGTGCTGGCGACGTATCGGTTGTCTGATCGTTTGTGCCGCACGTTTGCTATCAGCGCGGAAAATGACGCGGTGAAGGGCCTCGCCTGCCGTACACCATCTCAATGGAGCGTCGAAGTCGCAGTCTCCGCGCCTGCGCAGACTTCAACGAGCTACTCCCCAGCCTCCAACCAAGCAACGCCGAGCATAGATGCGTTTCTCGATAGCACCGAGGCCGAAGGCCCTCTCGATGGCAAGTTGGAAGCCGAATATCGCAAGAAAAAGTGGCTGCTCGCCCGCTGACATCAAAAGATTAGCGCACCTTCCAGCGTATGCGCGGCAGCAGATCGACGACGTGCGGTCGGTATTTGACCGGCTAACTCCGAAAACAGTTCGTAAATTTTCGGCCGCTTTTTGTTGGTGAAGCCATCACACTGGTCCGCCATCCTCCATTTCGTGATGGCGGGTCTTTCGCCCGGAAATAGTCCACCAGAAAGACCATCCCCAACACGTCCCGAAGAATGAGCGCGCCCATGAAGAAGCCGCGAAGAATAAGTCAATAAAAACAATGATCTACATGTTTCGCGAGCAAATGGTGGAGCCGAGGGGAATCGAACCCCTGACCTCTGCAGTGCGATTGCAGCGCTCTCCCATCTGAGCTACGGCCCCGAAATGTCGCGATGGGACGCGAAACCGCGGGCATTTAGGGGCGGGGCCTGAGGCTTGTCAAGCAATGCCACCGCCTCGCCTCAGCAAACAGCGGTTGTGTGGCCGAAGTTCAAACAGCAAGCCTCCGCGTGCCCGCTACAACAGGGGCCATTGAGACCTCGGATACGACGACGCTTGCCTGTTGGCGACGTGCTGCAACGGCAGTGCTTGCCCCACGCGGCATGCTTCGTTTACACGTTTCCCACCAGCCGAGGAGACCGACACGCGATGATACCCCTGCTGCTTTTCATCGACTACCTGCTGAACCTGTACACGTGGGTCATCATTGCCAGCGTGATCTTTTCATGGCTCATCGCTTTCAATGTCATCAATCCCTACAACCAGTTCGTGCGGTCGGTGTGGCAGGCTCTCAATGCCGTCACAGAGCCGTTGTTAAGGCCGATCCGCAACTTCATGCCTGACCTAGGCGGACTGGACCTGTCACCCATCGTTCTGCTTCTTGGCATCTTCTTCATCCGGTCTGTCGTGATTCACGGTTGGCTGATCGGTGGGCTTCTCGCGGGTTGAGCGCACAGCCGACGAATTCGGGCGTCTGGCGGCCGGCTGACGGCGGTGTGGTTTTGCGCGTGCGGCTGACGCCGCGCGGCGCAAAGGATGCCGTTGAGGGGCTCGAAAAAACCGCCGACGGAGTTGCCATCAAGGCGCGGGTTCGGGCTCTGCCTGAAAATGGAGCAGCCAACGCGGCGCTGCAGCGGCTCATTGCGGATTGGCTATCGTTGCCAAAGACCACGGTGGCGATTTCGGCTGGTACAAAATCGCGAGTCAAGGCTGTGACGGTCAGCGGCGATGCGACCGACTTAGGCCGCTTGATCGAGAGCAAGCTGGCCGGTTGGCTCAACACGGAGAGAGCGGCAAAGTGATGGGCGCGCAGATCATCGACGGAAAGGCCATGGCCGCGAAGGTCCGGGAGGCGGTCGCTGCCGATGTGGCGGCGCTCAAGCGCGAAACCGGCGTGACAGCCGGATTGGCGGTTGTGATTGTCGGTGACGATCCCGCCAGTCATGTCTATGTGCGGAATAAGGCGCGTTCGACCGTTGAAGTTGGGATGCAATCGTTCGAGCATCGCCTGCCGGAAACGACCAGCGAGGCTGAGCTGCTGGATTTGATTGCTCGCCTCAATCGCGACGTCTCGGTTCACGGAATCCTGGTTCAGCTCCCTCTTCCTGGTCAGATCGACTCGCGCAGGGTGATCGAGGCGATTGATCCGGACAAGGACGTCGACGGCTTCCATCCCGTCAATGTCGGGCGGTTGTCGGCGGGCGAGAGATCGCTGGTGCCGTGCACGCCCTCTGGATGCATCATCCTGGCGAAGTCGGTGCGCGCCGATTTGAAAGGCGTTGAGGCTGTCGTTGTCGGACGTTCCAACATCGTTGGCAAGCCGGTTGCGCAACTGTTGCTGCGCGAAGATTGCACGGTGACGATTGCCCATTCCAGAACGCGGGATTTGCCAGCCGTGGTTCGGCGGGCCGATCTGGTGATTGCCGCTGTAGGCCGGCCGGAAATGGTGCGCGGTGACTGGATCAAGCCGGGAGCTATCGTGATCGACGTCGGGATCAACCGGGTTGAAGGCGCAGGCGGCAAGGCGAAACTGGTCGGGGATGTCGCGTTTGACGAAGCCATCAAGACGGCAGGCGCGATCACTCCGGTTCCGGGTGGTGTCGGTCCAATGACGATTGCGTGCCTGCTGCAGAACACGGTGATTGCGGCGCGCAACCAAATCGGAATCTAGCCGCCTGGCGTTGTTCGAAGGGTACGGGAGGCTGGAATGTCTGAGCCGATTGATGTTTGCGTTGCTGGTGCTTCTGGCGGTGTGGGCCAGCAGCTCATTGCCGAGATCCTGAGGCGGCCGGAACAGTTTCGGCTGGTGAGCGCCATCACCCGCAAGACGGCTGGAGAAGATATCGGTTCGGTTGTCGTCGGACGAGCATGCGGTGTGATCGCGACCGACAGTATCGAGAAGGCGCTGGACGCCAAGCCGTCAGTCCTGATCGATTACACTCATCCTTCCGCTGTTCGCGATAACATCGCAGCAGCCTTTGCGCGTGGCATTCACGTTGTCATCGGCACCACCGGCTTCTTCGACGACGATTTTGAGCGGATCGACGAGGCGGCAAAGCGCGCGGGCGTTGGCGCCATCACCGGCAACTTTTCTCTCACTGCCGCGCTGATGCTGCACTTCTCAAAGATTGCGGCGCGCTACGTTCCGCACTGGGAAGTGATTGAATATGCGGGGGCACATAAGCCCGATGTGCCGAGCGGCACTGCGCGAGAAATTGCCGAGGAACTTGGCCGCGTACGTGCCCCCCATGTGCAATTGCAGGGCGATCAGTTGATCGGTCCTGTGGAGGCACGTGGCGCGAAAGTCGGCGGGGCGCACGTTCATTCCGTGCGCCTGCCCGGATGCCCGCTGGCGGTCGAAGTCATTTTCGGACTGAAGGGTGAGCGACTGATCCTGCGCCACGATGAGCAGGACAATACGATCTTTGTGGAAGGATCCCTGCTTGCGGCACGGGAGGTCCGAACCATCAAAGGCCTCGTCAGAGGCCTGGATACGTTGCTGATCAAATAAGATCGCTTTTTTGCCTCTGAAAAACCGATGCTGCGTAAGGCTTCAAACTGCATTTCACGCTCGCGGGCGCGTTCCGTGACTTGATGTTCTTTCAAGTTCCGAAACGGGCTCCGTGGGTCGATGCTTCTCCACCTGCGCGAGCGCGCGTCGCTTACAGTCGATCATTCTGCCAGCCCCGCTTTCCGCAGACCGTCGGCAAATATCGAAAGGTGTTCGCGGCGGCTGATCGGGAGCCAATCCGTGACATTTGAAACCCGCAGCGCCGGATCGAGCTTTCTCACCTCCTCGATTGCGCGTCTTGCCTCCTCCTGCCGACCACCGAGGGCTCGGGTCGCTGCAATCAGCGCCGCCACCATGAGAAAGCTCGGCAGATTGCTGTACGATCGTTCCGCCCACGCAGATGCCGTCGCGATTCGACCGGCAAATAAATGCGCCATCGCGATCCCCGCCTGCATGCGATAGAGCTCGGGGTCGACGGGGCTCAATCTCATAGCCCGCTCGAAGTGCGCGATTGCATCCTCGCATTCGCCGTGCCAGGTCCGAAGGAAGCCGCC
Source organism: Pseudomonadota bacterium (assembly GCA_023428365.1). Taxonomy (GTDB): domain Bacteria; phylum Pseudomonadota; class Alphaproteobacteria; order Rhizobiales; family Hyphomicrobiaceae; genus ZC4RG25. Next base: position 9,939 of record JAEYYQ010000205.1, read on the forward strand.
GAGGAACCAAGCCGACGCCAGATTGGGATTCAGAAATACGGCCCTGTCGAGAAGCGCGATACCGCCATCGAGATCGCCGGTCAGATGTGCCAACGCGTGGCCCCCTCGCGTGAGCGCCACAGCATCGTCTCTACCCAATTCGACGGCGCGGCGCGCCAGACGTTCTCCCTCAGCGATTTCTCGTGCGCGATTTTCCGACCAACCGTTGATCTTGCGCCAGAAGTACGACCAGGCAGCCATGGCATGCGCGGCCGCGAAATCGGGATCGAGTTCGATACTTCTCTGGAAAAGAGACAAGGCTTCTTCGATAGCCTCTTGTGTGCCCCGATGCATGTGGGCGATCCCGCGCAGGTAACAATCGTAGGCGTTCAGATTGGCTGTCGGCTTGTTCTTGGCACGCTCGATTTCGGCCAGTTCCACCTGCGGAGCAATCGCGCCAGCAACGCTCGCTGCGATTTCATCCTGAACCTCGAAGATATCTTCGAGCCGTCCTTCGAAACGCTCTGCCCAAAGGTGTGCTCCGGTCGAAGCCTCGATAAGCTGCCCTGTGATGCGAATGCGATCACCAGCCTTGCGCAAGCTGCCTTCCAGCACGTAGCCGACACCGAGTTCCTGGCCCACTTGCTTCACGTCTACATTTCGGCCCTGGTACGTAAAGCTCGAATTGCGCGCGATCACGAACAGCCACCGCACGCGCGAAAGCGCCGTGATAATCTCCTCCACAACCCCATCTGCGAAATAGGCCTGCTCAGGATCACCGCTCAAATTCTGAAACGGCAAAACAGCAATGGACGGCTTACTTGGAAGAAGGAGCGCAGGACGCGAAATGCCGGTTGCCGGGCCGGACACATCAGCCAACCGATCGGACGCTTGCGTTTCGGTGACGTCGCCCACGAAGCGGAAGCCTTTTCGCGGGACCGTGCGAACGAGGTGCTGCTTCTCGCCACTATCTCCGATGGCCTTGCGAACCGCTTTGATGTGGCTGGTGAGCGTCGATTCCGAAACGATGCGTCCGCCCCACACAGCGTCAATTATATGATCCTTGCTCACCACATGATCGCGGTTCTGAACCAAGTAGAGCAGCAGATCGAAGACTTGTGGCCCAACGCCGACGGCCTTCGCAGCCCGCGTTAGCTCGCGGCGCTCGGGATCGAGGACACAGTCTGAAAACAGGAATTGCACGTGGAACTCCGCCAGCAGCCGACCGGAGAGTGTTGGTCTGGGAACATAGCATGATACCGGCCTCGGCTGGGGCTTTGGACGTATTTCCAAGGTAAACCAAAGGATATTTGAAGGCCGCCGCAAAGCCTTTCTGCGGCACCCGAGGCAATCTCCATGCAATGGCGACGCCAGCGCAGCGCGGCGTCGATTATAGGAGATGTCCCGTGAAAATCGTCGTCATCGGGGGGACAGGACTCATCGGGTCGAAGGTCGTCGGCCTGCTACGTGGGAAGGGCCACGACGTCTTGGCTGCGTCCCCCAACACCGGCGTCAATACCATCACACGCGAGGGTCTTGCGGAGGCGCTTTCGGGCGCAAGCGTTGTCGTCGACGTGGCTAACGCGCCGTCGTTTGAGGATACGGCCGTACTGGAATTCTTCGAGACTTCGGGCCGCAATCTGCTCGCTGCGGAGGCTGCAGCCGGCGTCGGCCATCACGTGGCACTCTCTGTTGTGGGCGCCGATCGCCTTCCAGACAGCGGCTACATGCGAGCCAAGGTGACACAGGAGAAACTCATTCAAGGGTCGAAGACCCCGTACACGATCGTCCGGTCGACCCAGTTCTTCGAGTTCGTCGGGGCGATCACCCAATCGGTTTCGGACGGGACTGCGATCCGCGTGTCGCCCGCGCTTCTCCAGCCGGTCGCTTCAGATGATGTGGCCTCGGTGCTGACCGAGGTCGCCATGGACAAACCAGTAAACGGAATCATGGAACTGGCGGGGCCAGAAAAGATCCCGCTCGACGCTCTGGTGAGATCTCATCTGAAAGCAACGGGCGACCGCCGCCAAGTCATCGCAGACATCCACGCCCGCTACTTCGGCACCGAACTCGACGATCGGTCGCTCACGCCGGGCGTGGCAACTCTGCTGGGTGCGATCCGTTTCGAAGACTGGCTGCGCCGTCCGTCCGCAGAAGTCTGACCTCGTCATTGGCAACCATAAAACACTTCACTGCCAGGAGATCCCACATGCTCAAAACAATTTGTACCCCCTTCATACGCGACATCGAAACGTTCGCGACTGTCGAGAGGGTCGCGTGATGGGTACACTCGCAGGAAAGGTCGTGATCGTAACCGGCGGAAGCTCCGGTATCGGCCGAGCGGCGGCTCTCGGCTTTGCTGCACAGGCCGCTAACGTTCTGATTACGGGGCGCCGCGAGGAACCTCTCGCGGAGGTCGCGGCAGTCCATCCTAACATCATCGGCCATGTTGCCGACGTGGCCCAGCCGGATGATGCCAGCCACACCGTCGCCCAGGCGATAAGCCGCTGGGGCCGCCTCGATGCGCTCGTGAATAATGCCGGTGCGGGAGCTATCCTTCCGTTGGCCGAAGCGACCGCAGATCAGATCGCTCGCATCTTCTCGGTCAATGTTGTCGGGCCCAGTCTCCTGGCCGCCGCTGCGCTACCCCACCTCGCGCAAAGCAATGGCGCGATCATCAACGTCTCCAGCACATTTGGACACAAGGCGGCTGCCGACCTCTCCCATTACGCCGCCAGCAAGGCAGCACTGGAGCATCTGACGCGGTGCTGGGCTCTCGAACTCGCCCCTCAAGGTATCCGCGTCAATGCCATCGCAGCCGGACCGACGGAGTCGAACGCACTGACCGGCATGATGGGGCTGTCTCCTGAAGCTGCCGCAGCCATCGAAGCGCAGGAGCGCGAACACATTCCCCTCAAGCGGCGTGGTGTGCCCGACGACGTGGCGCGATGGATCGTATCGCTTGCCGGGCAACACGCAGAATGGGTGACAGGCCAGATCATCACCATCGATGGCGGGCTGAGCGTGACCTGACAGTTCCCGTTGCCGAGGTTTGAAGCCGTCACATTGCGAGGCGTACCATGGACGAGGAGGATCAGCGGCGGCATCCCGCCAATGCCGAAATGGCACGCGTTCTGAAAACCGAGCCGCTCAACATTGTTTCCGGGCTTGATCCCTCCAGCGGCGGAATCGCTCATTGGAAGCATGGTGCCCTGCACGATGTCGTTCAACCGATGGCCGATCATGTGATCATGACGTACATCGACACCATGCAACCCCTGGAGCGACGGACAGGTCGAAGCATTGCGACTGGGGTGGCACGCCCGGGGGTCGTGACGATCATCCCAGCAGGCACGAGCGCGCGATGGGACATCACCGGCGCCGTCGACGTTGTGCAGCTCTACCTTCCGCAGAAGACGCTGGAGCGAATCTCGGCTGAAGCCGGAAAAGCGGCGCCAGGCGACTTGTTGGAGCGGACAGGCCATTTAGATCCCATCACATCTCGCCTACTCACCACGGCCGCCGAAGCGCTCGACGGGAATGAAGCGCTGGACGCACTCTTTCGGCAACAACTGACAGATCTGCTAGCAACCCGGCTGTTGGCAGCGCATGTTGGAATGCCGGTCGCGCCTCAGGCGGTATCAGGTGGGCTGCCTCCCAGAGTTCTGCGTCGCGCGATCGAGCGCCTTCGTTCCGAGAGCGACGCCGACGTCTCGCTGGCTGCCCTGGCCGCAGACGCTGGACTCTCGCGCTTTCATTTCTGCCGCGCATTCAAGGAAAGTACGGGGATGCCACCGCATGTCTGGCTCCGGCAGTACCGATTGGAGCAGGCAAAGGCCATGTTGCGCGATCCATCCATGTCGGTCATCGCCGTTGCCGTGACGCTCGGCTATGCGTCCCAGACGGCTTTCGCCGCGGCATTCAAGAAGCTGACCGGCGTATCTCCCAGCGAATTTCGGCGCCTGGCAACTTGACAGCAATTCCTCTGCAATCGCCGCAATCGCTCTGGCGCGGCACCTGACGCGCTTCGCTAAATCATCCGTACGCCCAAACGCCCGGGCGAAACGAATTGGTTCAGTGACATAGCCGAAGGAGCTCCTGAAATGTTGGACGTAACGACACAACCGAATTTGGGCACCATCTCGCAACCCGCTAGATCACGGCCTGACGAGTTGGTCCCGTCGCGCTATGCGGTGCGGGTCGGCGACATTGACGTGCTGGTGGTCAGCGATGGTGTGCTCCCGCTCCCAACCGCAATGTTGGCACACAACGCCGATCCGTCCCTCCGGGCGGCTTGGCTGGACGACATGTTCCTGCCGCCGGACGCTTTCGACTGGTCGCTGAACGTGGTCGTCGTGCGCAGCGGCGGGCAGACCATACTCATCGACGCTGGGCTAGGGTTGGACCCGGACTTGAACTTGCCGCGGGCCGGGCAGTTGATCAAGCGACTGGAGGCCGCCGGCATCGAGCTTGCTTCCGTGACCGACGTGGTACTGACCCACATGCATATGGACCACATTGGCGGGCTGCTCGTCGATGGAGTGAAGGACCGGCTGCGTTCGGACCTGCGAATCCACGTGGCGGCCGCCGAGGTCAAGTTCTGGGAGGCGCCCGATTTCACACATGCTTCCATGCCGCAGGGATTTCCAGACGCGCTTCGGTCGGCCGCCAAGCGGTTCGCGAAAGAGTACCGCAGCCAGCTGCGGTTGTTCGATGAAGAGTACGAGGTGGCGCCTGGCGTCGTCGTCCATCGCACCGGCGGCCACACCCCCGGGCACAGCGTCGTCCGTCTGGCATCCGGCAGCGACCGGCTGACGTTCGCCGGCGACGCTGTGTTCGCGGTCGGGTTCGACCACCCCGACTGGCACAATGGGTTCGAACATAACCCCGAAGAGGCGGCCCGCGTTCGCGTCCGCCTTTTGCGGGAGCTGGCGGAGACGGGCGAGATGCTGGTGGCGACTCACCTTCCGTTCCCATCCGTTGGCCGGGTGGCGGTTGATGGCGACGCCTTTCGTTGGGTGCCGGTCTTCTGGGACTACTAACCCCTGGGACCGAACGAGACGACCGCACGGGTTAAGCAATCGATCGATCGGCGTCAGCTCGTCCACAAGCCGGTCGACCCTCACGCCCGCGCTGCACGAACGGCTTTAACACCGCTCTCTTCATCACTTGCCGCGACACGACGCGACCTCGGGCGTTGTTGTAACGCGCTCAACTTATTCTCAAACCAAAGGAATGCACGCGATGCCTACGATCACCAGCAAGGATGGCGTCCAGATCTTCTACAAGGATTGGGGCCCAAAGACCGCGCAAGCGATCGTCTTTCACCACGGCTGGCCGCTCAGCGCCGACGATTGGGATACGCAGATGCTCTATTTTCTGGGCAAAGGGTATCGCGTCATCGCTCATGACCGCCGCGGTCACGGCCGGTCCAGTCAGGTCAGTGATGGACACGACATGGACCACTACACTGCGGACATCGCAGCCGTTGTCGAGCATCTTGACCTGCGCAACGCCATTCATATCGGACACTCGACCGGCGGCGGCGAAGCCACGCGCTATGTCGCGCGCCACGGCAAAGGCCGCGTAGCCAAGCTCGTCCTCATCGGCGCGGTTCCCCCGATCATGATCAAAACACCTGCTAGTCCGGGAGGGTTGCCAATCGACGTGTTCGATGCACTGCGCAAGGATCTCGCAGCCAATCGCTCGCAGTTCTATCTCGAATTCGCGAGCGGCCCCTTCTACGGCTACAACCGCCCCGACTCGAAGCCGTCCCAGGCCGTCATCTGGAACTGGTGGCGGCAGGCGATGATGGGTGGCGCCAAGGCGCAGCACGACGGCATCAAGGCGTTCTCAGAAACAGACTTCACCGAGGATCTGAAGGCCATCGGCGTGCCCACGCTGGTGATGCACGGCGATGACGACCAGATCGTTCCAATTGCCAACTCGGCGCCCCTATCGGCCAAGCTCCTGAAGAACGGAACGCTCAAGATCTACGATGGGCTCCCTCACGGCATGTGTACGACCCATGCCGATATCATCAACACCGACCTCCTGAAATTCATCACCGACTGACGTTCGTAAAATTCCGCACAAGGACCGACTCCATTGCGAAACAGAGGATGGAGACGTGCGGCCAATCGAGAGGACAATCTCATGAGACTGGTCATCATCGGCGCCGGATTTGCCGGCATGTACGCAGCCCTGTCTTCCGCTCGCCTCCGCGACATCAAGGGCGTGACTCCTGAGGAGTTGGAGATCATGCTCGTTGCGCCCGAGCCGACCTTGGTGGTCCGCCCGCGCCTCTATGAGCCGAGACCCGAGACATTGACGGCGCCTCTGCTCGATGTTCTCAAGGCCGTCGACGTCACCTACGTGCAGGGAACCGCCGAGAGCGTCGACACGACGTGCCGCTCGGTCGTGGTTCGCACGCCCGATGGCGGGCACAAGCCCGTCATCTACGATCGTCTGATTGTCGCGACCGGCAGCCGACTATTCCGGCCGAATGTGCCAGGCCTCCAACGCGCTTTCAGCGTCGACAGTCTGGAGGATGCCGTCGCGCTCGACACCCACATCAAAAATCTTGCGAATCGTCCGGCATCGGACGCACGCGACACCGTCGTCGTCGCGGGCGGCGGTTTCACAGGACTGGAGGCGGCAACAGAAATGCCCACCCGGCTTCGTGAGGTGCTTGGCAAGACAGTGAAGACAAGAGTGATCATCGTCGACCGTAACGAGGCAATTGCACCCGACATGGGCGCCGGTCCGCGCCCCGTGATCGAGGACGCTCTTCGCCAACTTGGCGTCGAAACCCGTCTCGGTGCCGGCGTTGCCGCAATCGATGAGACGAGTGTCACGCTGTCCAATGGTGAGCGTATCGAGACCGCGACGGTCATCTGGGCCGCCGGAATCCGCGCTGCTCCTCTGACCGCTCAGGTGCCTGGCGAGCGCGATAACTTTGGTCGCCTCATTGTCGACCGCGAACTGCATGTCGTCGGCGTCCCAGGCGTGTTCGCCACGGGTGACGCTGCCAAGGCCGCCTGTGACGACGAGGGAAATTTCGCACTGATGTCGTGCCAGCACGCGACACGCATGGGCGCCTTCGCCGGTAACAACGCCGCGGCCGAGCTGCTCCGGGAACCACTGACGGCCTACCACCAGAAGGCCTACGTCACCTGCCTCGACCTCGGAGAGGCAGGCGCGCTGTTCACGCGCGGTTGGGATCGCAAAATCGAGCACGTCGGCGCAGACGCGAAGAAGATCAAGCAGGAGATCAATACGGTTTGGATTTATCCGCCGAAACCTGTGCGCGCCGCAGCACTCGCGTCGGCCGATCCGCAGCGCGTCACTGACCTCTAATGCCGCCCCTGAAATTGCCGCTCCACCTGGAGACTACGTCATGCATCGAGAAACGATACAATCAAAGGCGCTCGCCATGCCACTCACCAGCCTCGCCTGTCCCAAAGGTCCTCTCCGGGTCATCGACCGTGTGCATTTATCGTTCGCTGCCGCGGTGATGCCGCCACCTTGCGCCGGATCGTGCCCCGCAGCGGCTGGACGGCTCAATGCAACGCAATGTTCGGATTGCCGCCTGTCACTTCCTTTGGACCTCGCTCGCCCCGAGCGAGAACCTTGCGACCCTGCGGTTCCCCGCTGCGATAGGGGCACAGAATGCGGCCGGCCCGTTCCGTCGATGCCGGCCGCCGCCATCAACATTGCTTCTCGCGTGTGGCCGCGATGTTTTACGGACTCAATGCCAGAGGGCTAAGCGCGATGCGCCGTCGTCGCCTACGAAAAGGCAATGTTCCGCGCTTTGCGAGCGAGCTCGAACGCAAAACAACCAAGGGCCCTGCGCGGACGCCAATGGCCGCTAGAACCCTCGGTGTGCAAATCAGCGTCTCTTGCGCGCCGTGGTTACGCTTGCTGCTTCTCGCGTTCTTTGGCGGCCTTGCGCAGACCATCGATCGTGAGACCGGTTGAAATCTGTTCGGTGTCGGTGCGCAGTTGAAGCAATGCAGGACGGCCGGACTTCCGCGCACGATCGAGTGCTGGCCCAAATTCCTCAGTCGTCGTTACCAGCTCAGCGTACGCACCCATGGCCTTGGCCATTCCGACAAAGTCAGGGTTGACCAGATCGGTGCCCGAGACACGCTCCGGATGTTCGCGCTCCTGATGCATACGGATGGTGCCATAGGTGCGATTGTCGAACACCAGCACGATCGGGGTGCCGCCGTGCTGAACGGCCGTCGCGATTTCCTGACCGCTCATCATGAATCCGCCATCGCCAACGCAACTGATGACAACGCGATCGGGATGGACGAGTGAAGCCGCAACGGCTGCGGGTACCGAATAGCCCATCGAGCCGTTCGTCGAACCCACCTGGCGCCCCGGACGACCGTAGCTGAAAAAGCGCTGTGGCCAGCCCGTATGATTGCCGGCGTCCAGCGTAATGATGGCGTCACGCGGAAGCAGGTCTGCAAGCCCCGCGAACACCTTGCCGAGATCCAACGGCCCCTTGAAGGCTGGCGGCTCAATCGCTGCGAGATAGTCGCGCCGCGCCTCTTCGCGCCACTCCGACCAGCGGTCGGGCTTGAACCACGCCTGTCCCGCGAGAGCTGCCGCGCAGGCCACCGAACCTGATGCGACGGCGACATCGGGAATGAACACCCGCCCGATCTCATCGGCATCCGACAGGACATGGATCAGCTTCTGCCGCGGCTTCGGCACGTCCATGATCGCATAGCCCTGCGTGGTCATCTCGCCGAGGCGAGCGCCGATCGCCAGCACGACGTCGGCTTCGCTGATGCGCTTGATCAGTGCCTTTGGGCCCGAAGTGCCGAGATCACCAACGAAGTTTGGAGAGCGGTTCTCGAAACTGTCCTGCCGTCGGAACGACGTGGCGACAGGCAATCCATTCGCCTCCGCAAACTTTTGAATGTCTTTCGTTGCCTGATCGGTCCAACCCGAACCGCCGAGAAGCACGAGCGGCTTTTTGGCTTCAGCCAGAACCGACCGGATCTCTTCGAGCTGATCCGAGGTCGGCTTTGGCTGAACGCTCATATACGGCCGGGCGTCGTCGACGACGACCTCATCGGTCAGCATATCCTCCGGCAGTGCCAGAACCACTGGCCCGGGCCGACCGGATGTCGCCACGTGAAAAGCGCGCGCCATGTACTCGGGAATGCGCGCGGCCACGTCGATCTGCGCCGCCCACTTGGCCACGGGCTCGAACATCTTGCGATAGTCGATTTCCTGGAACGCTTCGCGATCCATCATATCCCGACCGACCTGCCCGATGAGCAGGATCATCGGTGTCGAATCCTGGAACGCCGTATGCACGCCAACGGATGCATGACATGCGCCCGGGCCGCGCGTCACCATGGCGATGCCGGGCTTACCGGTCAGCTTGCCGTACGCCTCGGCCATGTTGGCGGCGCCGGCTTCATGGCGGGCATTGATGAGACGGAAGCGGCCGCGCACGTCGTAAAGCGCGTCGAGGACTTCCAGATAGCTTTCGCCCGGAACGCAGAACGCCATGTCCGCGCCGTGGATCAGCAGCTGATCGACGAGGACTTGCCCGCCAGTGCGAAGACGGTTGCTCTGCTTTGGATCTGCCTTTGAGGCCATTACGCTTCTCCCCAGCGGGATGCGCTGTGGCACCCCCGCAGTGTTATCGAATTCGGATTTGTGTCCACGCCAACGTGATCGTGGAAGATCAGAGTGTCAACGCGCGTTTCGTGTGTTCCTTGTCATTGGCGAGTGGCCGGCCAATGGCCCGGATCGTGCTGGTACTACCGGCACCAAACGAGGAATGCGCGTGCTTAACCGGCTGAGGCCCCCGCCGCAGCACAAGCCTCGACCAGGGCCTTCGCATCGCGGCCCACGGCATCCGCAGATTTGCCCGGCTTGTAGAGGCTGGAACCGATCCCAAATCCGGCAGCTCCGGCTTCGCGGTACACCTTCATATTATCAACCCCGATACCGCCGACCGGAAAGAGGCGGACCGAAGCCGGCAACACCGCACGCCAAGCCTTCACGATCGCGGGAGGAATGGCTTCGGCCGGAAACAACTTCAGGGCATCTGCACCAGCCGCCAGCGCTGCAAACGCTTCGGTTGGCGTGGTCACACCCGGAAGGCAAGCCAGCCCAAGTTGCTTTGCGGCCTTGATCACGGCGGGATCGCTGTGCGGCATCACAATGATGCGCCCTCCAGCCTTGGCCACCAGCTCGGCATCGCCCGCAGACATCACGGTACCCGCGCCGATCAGAGCGCGGTCGCCGAACTGCTCCGCCAACAGCCCGATGGAGGTAAACGGCTCCGGCGAGTTGAGCGGCACTTCGATGAAACGGAAACCGGAATCGATGAGCGCAGAGCCAACAGCGCTACATTCTGTAGGTGTGATCCCGCGGAGAATTGCCGCAAGAGGACATTCGGATAAAGCTTGTTCAAGATTGATCATATCAGCACCTAGAGAAGACCAGCCGCCTGGGCAATTTCAAGCTGACCGACGACAACACTATCGGCCGGGCCGCGCTTCCACGACAAACCGAGCGTCTCGGCCGCTTTTCCATAGCGCGCTGTCAGATCGCCGCTACCGAAAATGGTGATCGGCTCTCCCGGCGTGGCAGCCGCGATGACTTCCGAACCGATCAGGAGGCCGGAGAGATAATCCGACAACTCGCGGGCGGGCAGCCGGTCAAAGAGACCCAGCGTTCGCACACTGAACAGCCTATTCAGCAGATCGCCGGGCGTCCCTTCCGTGCGGGCAGCCTCAACGCCCTTCAGGAAGCCGCTGCCGTCGGCGGCCTCCGTCGTCATCAGGCGGCCGAGGATGGTATGCCCTTTGAGCGCAGCGAACACCTCGCCGCTCATATAGGTGGAGAAGCCAGTAATCTTGCCGTCGGCCACGTTGATCCATTTCGAATGCGTGCCGGGCTGCACGAACGTACCATTCTTCGTGCTCTCCATCGCCATCGCACCGAAAGCTTGCGCCTCCTCGCCGCGGATCACATCTGGAGGCGCTCCCGGCGGGGCATGATCCAACCCCGGCACCAGATGCACCGTGCCAATGCCATCGGCCTGGATCACGGTCAGCGCACGAGCGAGATCCTCAACACTGGCCGGGCAGCGCACATACGGCGCTTCCACCCACCCTTGCCGACTACCGATCATGCCCGACATCATGATCGGCAATGGGCTATAGTCGGCCGTCCAGCCGCCAATGCCCGCCTTCAGGACGTCGGCGAACTTGCGATCTTCGACCGCCAGGATGCCGCGTGCCTGCTCAACATAATCCAGCACTTTCCCGCCTCCGTCGGCGAGATAGGCGCGGAAATTGCTCGTTCCCCAATCCACGGCGATGAAGCGTGGCGTACTCATGCTCGGATGTCCCCAGCTGATCGTTGTCAGGCGGGGTTATAACGCCTCCGAACGAAAATCGGCATCGCTCAATTTCGTGATCTTGAGGACAAGAGTTGCCGAGGCAATTCCGGGCCTAGGTCCCGGCTAAGCGTGAGCCATAGCCGCGGAGACCATGACCTCCTGCGAAAACTTTGCCTCCCCTCCACGCGCGATGAACTCCCGTAGCCCCTTCACGAAATCGATCAGCTCGATCTGAACGAGCGTTGCCTGGGCTGTCTCGTCACTGCACAGTCGCTGCATTGAACGCATCGCCTGCTCGCTGGTGAAGCCCCAGATCGTCTGATAGGTGCCCGTCTCAGCGTCTGCATCGTCCGAGAGACGATACGTGCCGCCATACCGAATCCCGGCCAGCTACACATCACCGGACATGCGTTCCTCACTCAACAGAATTTCCCGCGTCGACAACCAATCGAGGAACGATTCGTCATCTACGATCGCATAGCGCCACGTCACGACGACTGGCGAGATCACGACGCGCTTGCGCAGCAACTCTTCCGCATGCCTGCCGAGGCCATTCCGACTACGCTGCCCTTGTAGCGTGATGACTGGTGCGGACCCATCGATAGGTCGCATGTGCGGTGCAAACTGGGCGCTCAATCCGGTGCGGACCTGCAATTTGACTGGCGTGATTTCCGGCGCTGCGATCGAGTCAATCCGTGCAATGCGTTTTGCGAGCATTTGACGATATGTGATCATACGCATCCCCCTATGTGATGTCTCGTCCTTTGTTTTTCCCCGTAGCGAATGCGTAACCCCCGTGAACCATTAACTTGCAGTGATGATGTTCCGTTCCAGGAGCGCATCGAAACCCGCATGAAATTGCTCGCGAGCCCTGTCGCGCCCGACTTTAGGCCCGACCACCGCCAGGTATTCGGATTCGATTTGCTCGAACGAACGACCGTCACAGAGTTCGACGATCAACCACGCGCTCGTGTTGAGATCATAAATTTCGGACTCGTCGGGCGTGAAGACATAGCAGTGTCCCCACTCATCGAAGCGCCTCAGGACAACATCAGGTGCTTTCACATAGCAGCCATTCCGGGAGAACACGGAGGTCTACTCCTCGATTGTGATGCACACAGTACGGATCGGTTGCGGTGAAGCGCCCGTGAAAGGCATAAGCAGTCGCACGACAACCGCCGTGAGTGCCTTGCGTCACCGAACACTCAGGGCACGTATCATCGACCGCGTTTGATCTCAGCTTTCGATAGAGCGGGTGGTTCCACGTCTCGATGAACGGCTGCTTGAGAATGTTGCCGTAATTCACGTATTCCCGGAGATACGGGCAGCCAATCGACTCTCCCTGCGGACTGACGGCCGCGTTTTGCCAGCAGCAATTGCCATCGCGCGGATGCCAGGACTGCATAAGCTCCACGCCGCGTGGAACGCGCAGGCTTTGCAGCGCAGTCATCATCTCATCGAGAGACAGCGAAAGTTCGCCCCAATGGCGCTTGGCTCGCCCCAGCGGATAAAGCCGTAAAATCCCGAGCTGATCGCAATCTAGGTCCACCGCAAGATCGAGATATCGTTGCAAGTGCTCATGATTCTTGCGCGATAGGATGGCAAGGATCGCCACGCTGATGCCGGCAGCGCGTGCCGCGCGAATTCCAGAAACCGCAGCATCGAAACTGCCGTTGCACCCCGTCAATTCATCCTGCACTTCCGGAAGTGCCGCGAACAGATCGACGTAAAGTCTCCCCACACCCATGCGCTTAAGACGTTCCGCGCGTGCTGCGTCTATCGCAATCGCGTGGGTCCTGATCGCGA
>JAEYYQ010000274.1 GCA_023428365.1 Pseudomonadota bacterium
TATCTGTTCGGCGATATCTTCGCCGTGTCGAGCCAGGATCTGTGGTGGGTATTCGCCGGCGTCGGAATTGTTTTCATGGCGCTCTTCTGGCTGTGGCAGCCGCTGCTTTCGGTGGCTGTTCATGAAGAGTTGGCGGCGGCGGAAGGCGTGCATCGCGATCTCGTTAAAAGTATCTTCGTCGTGCTGCTGGCGATCGCAATCGCGGTGGCGATCAAGGTCGTCGGCGTCCTGCTGGCGATCGCCTTTCTGATCATGCCGGCGGCGGCCGCCCGCCCGTTTGCAAAGACGCCGGAACGCATGGCGGTGCTCGCTGCCATCATTGCCATCGCAGGCGCTTTGGCGGGACTTCAACTCTCGCTGAGCTATGACATCCCCGGCGGTCCTGCGATCGTTTTGATCCTGGCACTGCTGTCGGGGGTGTCGTTGATGGCTGCAGTGGTCCGCAGGACGGCTGTGCGCTGAGCGTGTTATGCGGAAACGAGCGCGCGCACATTCACGGGACATCCGACACCCCGTAGATTGTGCGTTCCCAGATCGCGCCAATCACCTTCACCCGCCGCGTTGACGAACGTTTCGCTCGCCAGCACCGGCTCGCCCAGCTCCTTGCCGAGCTTTTCCAGCCTGTCGACTTCATGCAGGACGACCCCGAACGCGGAGAATGTCAGCCGGGTCGGAACGCCGACATTGCCGTACATGACCTCGCCAACGTGCAGGCCGACGCTGAAATCCAGGGGCTCTAGACCCGCCACCCGACGCGCCTCGTTATGTTTCCCCTTGCGGGTCAGCGCGCCCTTTGCGGCGGTCAGGGCGCGGCGGCAGGACTCTCCCACACTGTCATGCGCCTCGCGGATCGGGAAGATGGCCAGCAGTCCATCGCCGATGAAATCCAGGATCTCGCCGCCGGCAGCCTGAACAGCGCCACCCGTGACATCAAAGTAGCCGTTGAGGGTGTCGATGTATTCCTGGCGGGGCAGGCTCGAGGCGAGGGCTGTCGAGTTCCTCAGATCGGAAAACCAGACGGCGGCTTCGATGGACTGGCCATCGCCGCGCTTGATCTGACCTTCCAGGACATAGGATCCCGTGATCGGGCCGAGATAGGTGTTGGCGAGGTTGCGCATCAGCCGGGCCTGGATCGCGACCTTGGCCGCGACCGCCAGCCGGCGCTGGATCCTGAGCAGGTGCTCGACGTCGCCTTCCGAAAAGCCACCCTCGGCGTCCGTCGCCCAAGACCCCATCATGCCGCGTCCGCCGAGCATCAGAAAATCGATGGTGAAAGCGATGTAATCCGTGACTCCGTCCGCTTTCAGCTCCTTCAGGATTGGAAAATCCCTCGACCGCTCCGAGCCATCCAGTCGGATACGCATGACTTCGAGCTTGCGCTCGATCATGTAGAAATGCGGGCTGTTACGGAACGAATCGGAGATCCCGCCCGGTACGTGCGGATAATCCTCGACCGTAACGCCGTTGCCGCGCGTCCAGGTGATACCGATGGCCGAGTGTAGCGGGTGCAACACGGCGAAGGCAAAGAACGCCCGCGCAATCGGAATGCCGGCCGCAAACAGCCGTTCACAGCAATTCGTGACCACGGGTTCCAGGTCGCGTTCGGCCAATGCTTCCTGCATCAGCCAGTTGGCGAGATTGTCGACCAGAATGCGTGAGGCGGCTGGGCGCGGGGTGGCGGTCATGTGCGGTTCCTGATTACCGTCATAAAGCCGACGGTCTCCGTCATAGGCGGCGGAGGGCTTGAAGAGCAAGAGTGCGCTGGTATCGCCTCTAGGCTTCTGTTCTACAGTCCATTAGTTAAGGCGCAGCAGAGCCTGACACCCAGGAGCAGGCATGGCGGATCTGAGAAGCCCTCGCCGAATGACCACGGCGGTTGACGTCGGGGGCGTGTTCGTTGGCGGACAGCACCCGGTCGTTGTCCAGTCGATGACCAATACCGATACGGCCGATATCGACAGCACTGTGCGGCAGGTCGCGGCACTGGCGCGCGCGGGTTCCGAGCTGGTGCGCATTACGGTTGACCGGGACGAGGCCGCGAAGGCCGTGCCGCACATCCGCGAAAAGCTGCACCGCATGGGCGTCAAGGTGCCGATCGTGGTAGATTTCCACTATATCGGCCACAAGCTGCTGGCGGAAAATCCGGCCTGCGCGGAGGCGCTCGACAAGTATCGGATCAATCCCGGCAACGTCGGCTTCAAGAACAAGCGCGATACGCAGTTTTCGGCCATCATTGAGATGGCGCTGAAGTGGGGCAAGCCGGTCCGCATCGGCGTCAATTGGGGCAGCCTCGATCAGGAACTGCTCACCCACCTGATGGATCAGAATGCCACGTCGCCGACACCGAAAAGCGCGCGTGCGGTGCTGCACGAAGCCATTGTCCAGTCCGGATTGAGCTCGGCTGCGCGTGCGGAGGAGCTGGGTCTCGGTGCTGATCGCATCATCATCTCGGCAAAAGTATCTGCCCTGCAGGATCTGGTCAGCGTCTACAACATGCTTGCAGACCGCTGCACCTACGCCCTGCATCTCGGCCTGACCGAAGCGGGTATGGGATCGAAGGGGCTGGTGGCTGCATCGGCTGCCATTGGCATTCTGCTTCAACAGGGGATCGGCGATACGATCCGCTATTCTCTGACGCCTGAGCCCAATGGCGACAGGACGCTGGAAGTCCGCGCCGCGCAGGAATTGCTGCAGGCGATGGGGATTCGCACGTTCGTTCCGACCGTTGCTGCCTGCCCCGGCTGCGGCCGCACAACCTCGACCGTGTTCCAGGAACTGGCCCGTGACGTCCAGGATATGATCCGCGACCGGATGCCGGTATGGCGTGAGCAGTACCCCGGCGTTGAGGGGCTGAGCCTCGCGGTCATGGGCTGCATCGTGAACGGGCCGGGCGAGTCCAAGCACGCGGATATCGGGATTTCGCTACCCGGCACGGGCGAAACGCCCGCTGCCCCGGTCTTCATCGATGGCCAGAAGGCCTTGACACTGCGCGGTCCGAAAATTGCGGAGGAGTTCAAGGCGATCGTCGAGGACTATATCGAGAAGCGCTACGGAGTCGGTTCGGCGGCGAAAACCGCCGTTGCCGGAGAATAGGCGCCCTTAGCTCGTCCGGTTGGAAACAAAATCAATCGCCTGCCGCAGTGTGGTTGCTCGCGCCCCAAATGGCTCAAGCGCAGCGTGGGCCGCTGCTTCCAGCTCCCGCAGCCGCGCTCGCGCACCCTCGATGCCGAGGGCCGAGACGTAAGTCGCTTTGCCTGCTGCCGCATCTTTGCCGGTGGCTTTGCCGACGGTATCGGCGGAGCCTTCCACGTCGAGCAGATCATCCGCAATCTGGAAAGCGCCGCCGAGACAGCGGCCGTAGTTCAGCAGCGCTATCCGTTCCTCCGTAGTGGCGCCCGCGATGATGGCGCCAGCCTCCGCAGAAAAGGCAATCAACGCGCCGGTCTTCTTCTCCTGGATGTTACGGACCTGATCGAGATCCGCTGCGCCCCGTTTCGGAGAAGATTCAGCTTCCAGATCAAGCTGCTGGCCCCCAGCCATACCACCCGTTCCGGATGAGCGGGCAAGCCCAAGGGCAAGTTCGCAGCGCACAGCCGGATCGGGGTGTGCATCGGGGCGGGCCAAAACTTCAAAGGATAAGGTTAACAGAGAGTCGCCGGCCAAAATGGCCGTGGCCTCGTCGAAGGCGATGTGAACCGTGGGGCGTCCACGGCGGAGATCGTCATCATCCATAGCGGGCAGATCGTCGTGGACCAGCGAATAACAATGCAGAAGCTCAATGGCTGCGGCGGCGTCGAGAGCGGATTCGGCCGGGAGTCCAAACAGTTTGGCACTTTCGATCGTGAGAAACGGCCTGAACCGCTTTCCTCCTCCGAGCACGGCATATCGCATGGCCTCGACAAGGCGCGGTGGTGCCGTCGGCGGCATGTCCTGCGTCAGAATATGATCTAGCCGGGCTTCGATCAGCGATGCGTTCAACTGAAGCTGTTGCGGTAAAGTCATTCTAGGGCCATTTATTCTGGGGATAGGGTCATACTTGCGGCGTCCTCGGCCGGCACCCTATAGCATCTCTCATAACCGGCTGGTCCTCCAAGAATGGTATGGGAAGGCAGACTGCAGGCGACGCGGAGGCGTAATTCTCCATCGTTCGCCCAGCCTTGGGTTGCGCGACTTGTCCGCAACGCGCCTGGTTGTGTCCGCGTGGCACTGATCTATGGCTCACTGGCCATTACAGCCGGGCTAGCGGCATTGACGACGCTGACGGTCGTCGCCCTGCTGATCTTCCGCTTCGTCAATCCCCCGATGTCGACCCTGATGGCGGGGCAGTGGCTGACCGGCGAAACGATCGAGCAGCGCTGGGTGCCCCTCGATTATATCTCGCCCAATCTCATCAAGGCAGTGATCACGTCGGAGGATGGGCAGTTCTGTTCTCACAGCGGTATCGACTTTCGCGAACTGGCGCTGGCGATGAGAGAGGCCGAAAAGACCGGCGACGTCCGCGGCGCCAGCACGATCAGCATGCAAGTCTCCAAGAACCTTTTTCTTTGGCCGTCCAAGAATTTGATAAGAAAAGGTCTGGAGATGTGGCTGACTATGGCCATGGAACTACTGTGGCCAAAGCATCGTATTCTGGAAGTATACCTGAATATTGCGGAGTGGGGACCTGGAGTCTTCGGCGCAGAAGCCGCCGCCCGGCATCACTTCAATAAGCCAGCCCAGCGGTTAACGCCGCGGGAGTCCGCGCTTCTGGCGGCGTCACTTCCAAATCCGATCGTGCGGAATGCGGGCAAACCCGGTCCGGGCACACGCCGGCTGGCTCAAACCATCGAAGCCCGGGCGAAATCGGCGGGTCCTCGCAGCGCTTGCGTCCTCAGCAGGATCGCGCCTCGCGCATGACTGCGAGGATC